>JAISOP010000228.1 GCA_031275525.1 Tannerella sp. | reverse complement strand
GTCATGATTCCATTTCGGGCTGTCATGATTCCATTTCGGGCTGTCATGATTCCATTTCGGGGTGTCATGATTCCATTTCGGGGTGTCATAACTCCAATTCGGGGCGTCATGATTCCAATTCGGGGTGTCATAACTCCAATTCGGGGTGTCATAACTCCATTTCGGGGTGTCATGATTCCAATTCGGGGTGTCATGATTCCATTTCGGCCTGTCATAACTCCATTTCGGCCGCCCGATTTCCGGCTACTAAGGGCTGAAACCGGAGGATTTGCGTCCGCCGGAAAGCTAAGGGTACTATGTTGCGAATGGGAAATTGACATGACAGTTGTTTTTTCTGTTGCGCTGCAAAGATAAACTATCTATTTGGAACGGACATTAATTTTTACCATTCTTTTTGCATTAAAAAACATGTTATTAAACATGCTTTTCAAATCTTTTATACCTGATTTCGTGCAGAACGTAATCATTGCGTAATCATTTCTTGCCGTATCCGTCACACGTTTGACATAAACGGCCGGTACGTTTGCTGCCGGATTTTTAATCAAATAAAAAGAGTTATGAGAAAAATGATTATTTGCAGAATGTGTGCCGTCGCCTGCCTGGTTTTATCCGCCCGCGCCGCAACCGGGGCCGATGGCGGCAATACCCCCGGTGCAAACGGGACGGATGCCCCCCGCGTCCTTATCGTAGGCCTGGACGACAATGTGAAATCGAACTATTTCCATAAGGGAATGATTGCCGAAGAAACCGGTATGAACGCAGAGCATATCGACCTGGAATACAACCGGATTATTGCCGAAAACATCGCCGCATGCGGCCGGCCGGATGCATGCAGCTTCATCCCCGCAAACCCGGAAGACATAGCGGAGGGCTTTATGCGTTCGGTACGGCTGAGCGGCGAAGAGGAAGCGTGGTATTCCGACCTCTCGTCCGTGCCGCCCGACGAATGGGAGAGCCTGCTGCGCCATGCCGGGGCGGACTATATGCTGGTGCTGAACCGGCATTACCTCAAATGGCAGGAAACGCCCCTGCGCACCCTGTTTCACATCGTGAGCTACACGCTGTTCGACGAAAACCGGAAGGAAATCTGCCGCGGCAACAGCTACTTTGCCGGCATGAGCCTGGAAAAACCCGAAAAGCTGCGTAAAATCAGCCGTAAAAGCTCGTCCCGGATAGCCGCCGGCGTTATCCGGTCGATCAGATAACCCCCTGAACCCCTATACCTATGAATACTGTTCGTAAAGGAATCGCCCTACTGGCGATGCTGCTGTCGGCATGTTCCATGCTGCATGCACAGGGTACGCAGGCCGTGATTGCCGGTACCATTGCAGACGAAACGGGCGAGCCGGTCATCGGCGCAACCGTCCGGGTGAGAAACGAATCGACCGGGTTTGCCACCGGTACCGTAACGAATGAAAACGGCGAATACAGCATCCGGCAATTGCCCCTGGGGTCGCCTTACAGCATCTCGGCGTCCTGCCTCGGCTTCGGCCGGCAGAGCAAAACCGGATACGCCCTGAACCAGGGAGACATGCTGCGCGTGGATTTCCGGCTGACTGCGGAATCGCAGCAGATACAGGCCATTGAAGTGGTGGCCAACTCGCTGAAAAACACAACGCCCGACATCGGCGCAGCCACGTCGGTAAGCAGCCGCGACATTGCCCGCCTGCCGGTAAACGGGCGTAACTTCACGTCCCTGGCAGACCTCTCGCCCCTGAGCACGGGCGGCAGCCTGGCCGGCCAGCTGTCTTCTTCCACCAACTTCACCATCGACGGAATGACGGCCAAAAACCCTACTTCGGGAGGCACAACGAACCGCAACGGAGGCCCTTACGCCATCTCGATGGAAGCCGTGCGGGAGTTTAAGGTCGTAACCAACCAGTACGACGTCACCTACGGCCGCAGCGGCGGAGGCACCGTGAGCGCCGTCACCCGCGCAGGCTCCAACCGGCTGGGCGGAAGCGCCTTCCTCTACGGCCGCACCGACTGGCTTTCCAGCCCCTACAACATACAGGGGACGGAGCGCGACGCTGATTTTTCCACCTACCAGTACGGCTTTGCCCTGGGTGGCGCCATCCGCAAAGACGCGGCGCATTTCTTCATCGCCTGGGATCATCAGGCCGACTCGCGCCCGCTCCAGATTGCCGACATCCGGAGTGCGGCAGACGAAAAACGGTACAACGTCAGCCGGTCTTCGTTAGACCGCTACCTGGAAATTGCACGCGGCAAATACGGCGTGGCCGGCAGCCCGCAGTTCGGAGCCTTTGACAAGAAACAGAACACCGACGCCGTGTTCGCCCGTATCGACTGGCAACTGAGCGCCCAGCACCTGCTCACCGTCCGCGACAACTTTGTGAACGACCTCAACAACCAGGGGCTGGGCGACAACAGTGCGATCAACCTTTACGAAGTATACGGCGACGTACATTCCATCGACAACAGCCTGCTGGCCACCCTGCGGTCTGTCCTTGGGCCCCGCACCGTCAACGAGCTGAAGCTCCAGCACCTTTATACCTCCGAAGAATCGACGCCCAACAAACAGCTCCCGCCCGACAATATCCCGCGGGCTATCGTGGAGCGGGTGGAGTCCGTGGTCGACGGCAACAGCGCCTACACCACCATTCAGCTGGGCGGGCAGCGCTATAGCCCCGAAAACTTCTACAACCACGTGGTGCACCTGACGGACAATCTTTACTATAACACCCGCCGGATTAACTATACCTTCGGCTTCGACCTGATGTATACCCGCATGGACTCGCGCTACGGAAGCGAGGCGAACGGGCGGTTTTACTTTACGGGGCTGGATAACTTCGACCAACTCCGCCCCTACCGCTACGTCCGCGAAGTCTACCTCGACCCCGCCCAGCGCGTAAAGCAGCACATCGTCAATGCCGGCCTCTACGCCCAGATGCAGGCCAGGCTTTTCCGCGGCTTCGAGGTGATGGCCGGGCTGCGCATAGACGATGCCGCCTACCTGGACAAAGGCAATTTCAACGAAACCGTTTACACCGACCTGGGATTGCGCACGGACAACGGCCTGAATACCTTACAGATTCAGCCCCGCCTGCAAATCACCTGGGATCTGAACGAAAAGCGGCAGGACATCATCCGCCTGGGCGGCGGCGTCTTTGCGTCCGACATCAACAACTACGCCATGATCAACAACATGGTGTTCGACGGAACCAAAGTCATGTCGGTCGACGTGCAGGGCGATCTTGTGCCCGTCCCCGATTTCCCCGCCTACCGCCGGAACCCCCTGAGCGCACCGGGCGCCGGCCTTTTCAGCAACCCCGGTATTCCGGCGACCGCCACCATCAACATGAACGGCGCCGATGCCAAAGTGCCTGTCGTATACAAGGCGAATGTTTCTTACACGCATTTCTTTTCCGACCGGCTGCGGCTGTCTGCCGGCGGATATGCCACGCTGGCGCGCAACAATTACATGTACGTCGACCGTAACATGGCCGATCAGCCCTTTTTCCGCCTTGCCGCCGAAGCCAACCGGGGCGTCTACGTGCCTGCCGAATCAATCAACCCCGCAAACGGGGCTGCCGACTGGATGCAGGGACGCAAAAGCGCCCGCATCGGCCGAGTACTCGAACTGGTGAGCGAGGGAAAAGTAAACCAGTACGCCTTTGTGCTGGACGGCGTATGGCGCTATTTCAAAGACGGCGAGCTGTCTTTCAGCTACACCTGGAACGATACGAAAGACAATACGTCTTACAACGGCAACGTGGCCAACTCGG
>JAISOP010000281.1 GCA_031275525.1 Tannerella sp. | reverse complement strand
TTTTTCGCATTCCTTCAGCCCGAAAATGATTACATACCCCGGTATGCGCACATTTTCGGGCTTTGTACTGCAAAAAACATTTCCCGTAAATTCGGATGGTTTATTTCTTGACAACTCCTTAGGTCTTTTAGGCCGCGGCGGGACAGAACGATACAGAACCGGTCCGGCATAAAACCGTACCGTGTGTCGATCCTCTTACCAGTCCTGTACGGCGCCGTCTTCACGGCGCCAGTGGGGATGTTCGTATGTTGAAAACGGCGGGCACCGGCTTTCGTCAAGCTTTACTCCCAAACCGGGCGAATCGCCAATGATCGCAAATCCATCCTTGATTTCACCGTCTGCCGTTAAATGGGAACCGACGTTACTGTACAGGCCTCCTTCCTGAACATAGAGGTTGGGAATCGATAAATCGACATGGAGTGCGGCCATCATCCCAATTGCGCTGGGCAGGCCGTGAGGCGCCATCTCTAAATAATGGGTCTCGCCGTATGCGGCTATTTTCCGCATGGCGCTTATTCCCCCGCAGTTACAGACATCGGTGCGAAGGTAGTCCACAAGGTCTTCCTCGATAAGGGTCTTATAATCCCAGGGGGCGCCAAGTTTCTCGCCTGTGCCCAGCGGAACGTGGGTATGGGAACGGAGCGTTCGGTAGGACTCCGGGCTGTCGGCCCGCAGGGGGTCTTCTACATAGACCGGCCTGTACTCCGCAATCGCGTTGCACAGTTCGACGGCACGCACCGGCGTAAAGCGCGTATGGCATTCAAATATGATTTCTACCTCTTCCCCGACCGCCTTTCTTAGCGCCCGCATACACTTCACGCTCTCGCGGATTTGATGGCCGGGTTCATAACGTCCGTCCACCAATCCGTCGTGCGGACAGATGCGAAGGACGGTAAAGCCCCGGGCCATCGTTTTTTCGGCATTGCGGCACAACTCGTCCGGCGTGGAACCTCCACAACCGCTATACATGCGTATCTTTTCCCGGCACTTGCCGC
Organism: Tannerella sp.; assembly: GCA_031275525.1. GTDB lineage: Bacteria > Bacteroidota > Bacteroidia > Bacteroidales > Tannerellaceae > Tannerella. Next base: position 7,284 of record JAISOP010000281.1, on the reverse strand, counting down.
CCAGCAGGTTATACACCGGCGTATTTAAGGCCTTGCCCTTGAGGTCCCAGAGCGCCATATCGACGGCCGAGAGCGCGGAGAGGAGTACGGGGCCTCCCCGCCAGAAAGTGCCGCGGAAAAGGTCCTGCCAGAGGTGCTCTATACGAAACGGGTCCTGGCCGAGGATCACCGGTTCGATCGACTTCAGCGCTGCGGCCACCGCCGTGGTACGCGTATTCAACGACCCGTCGCCCAGGCCGTAAAGGCCTTTGTCGGTTTCAACCTTCACAAAAAGATTCCTTCCGGAAAAAATCGGTCTTAGGGCCGTAATTTTCAACCCCCCCGCAGCATCGTGCATATCCCGGGCAAAGGCGCCCGAGACTAAAAAACTTGCTCCCAAGCCACCGGCTGCGGCGGCTTTCATAAAATCCCTGCGATTACTTTTCATTTTTGATGCTAATTAAATCATTCTAATTAAATACCTTATCTCATTCTCTTGCTCATTCTCTTCTCGCCGGATTATATCTAATCTCGCCGGATTATATCTATTTTCGTCAGATTATATCTAATCCCGCCGGATTATATCTATTTTCGTCGGATTATATCTAATCCCGCCGGATTATATCTATTTTCGTCAGATTATATCTAATCCCGTCGGATTATATCTAATTTCGTCAGATTATATCTAATCTCGCCGGATTATATCTAATTTCGTCAGATTATATCTAATCTCGCCGGATTATATCTAATCTCGCCGGAATATATCTATTTTCGTCAGAACATATTTGTTTTCGCCGGAACAAATTTGTTTTCGTCAGAACATATATGTTTTCGCCGGAACATACAGGGAACCCCTAAAAACCCCTCCCGGGGAGGGGTTTTCAGAGGTTCTCATCCATCCGACTATTTCCTCAAATTCGGATTCAATAATACATCGCTTCCGGGTATGGGAGCATACATTTTACGCTCATCCCATGTTCCGCTTACCCGGACAATTTCTTGCCTGAATATTCCGGGCGATACTTCGATCAGGGGGTTTTCTTTCCTGAATTCAAAATGATCCTTGACGCGATTCATCCGCTGCTGGTCGTAGAAGCGCGTGGCGAGACTGCCCCAATACCAGCCGGCTATTTCCCAGCCATGCTCATTGTAGGCTGCCTCCGCCAGTTCGGTGGGAGAGAGGGGGGCGGGATAAAGGTTGACCTCCCTGCCTTCTGCCCGGTTCCTTACTTTGTTGAGTAATTCAATGGCCAGGGGTGTGGTTTGGCCGGAACGTCCCACCGCTTCGGCATACCAGCAATAGAGTTCCGAGAGACGGATGATGTGATGGGCCTGGTCGTTCCATCCATTCGACTGGTCATTGTAGTTTTTGGTGTAGTCGTATTCTTCCTCATTGCTGGTATAGCCCGATTTGAGGAAGAAGGGCAGGATGACCATCCGCCGCTCGTCCCACCAGTCCACCATCGTACCCTCGTTGTCTAAACGGATTTTGGGATAATAGGTGGCTTCCTTGCGGGGGCCTTCCGGGAAGGTTTTCCAGAATTTGATTTCCCCGATACCCTGCGCCCAGCCGCCTGTACCCGGGTCGTTGGGCGCATCGTTGATCCCGCCCCGGGCTGCCTGCCCGTTATCACCCTGCCAGTTGGGACTGTAATAGACGGCCAGGATGACTTCCCGGTTGTCGTAATTGTATCTTTTGGAATGGATGTCTTTGTAGTTATCGTACAGGCCATAGTAATAAGTTCCCTGTTCGACGCCGTCAATCACCTCTTTCGCCTTGCCGGCTGCCAGGGTATAATAAGCCGCGCCTTTGTCCAGGGGCCATCCGGCCATGGTGAGGTAGACGTAAGCCAGGGTGGCTTGTGCGGCTCCTTTACTGACCACCACATTCCTGCCGTTTACGGCCCACGGGGCGGTTGTATATTGAACCGGGAGTTTTTCGGCCTCCAGCAGGTCGCTTACGATCCGGTCAAAGATTTCTTCCACGGGACACAGTTCCCGCGTATAATCCACCTCTCCTTCCAATATCTTGGGGACGGATCCCCAATTGCGGACTAAGTAAAAATAGCTGTAAGCCCGCCAGTAATAAGCCTGTCCGAGGGCGAAGGTGATTTGTTCTTCCGTCACGTCGGGCGTATGGCGGACGCCGTTGATGATGTAATTGGCGGCTTTTACCATTTTCCACAAAAGTACCCAGCTTCCTGTTTCCGACCCGGTCATGGAGCCGTTGTTGTCCGAAACATTCCACTGGTCAAATTCCCTCCATTTCTGCCGGTCACTATTGTTGTTGGCCGTCAGGTCATCGCCTGCCCAGGCCGGTGCATAACAGTTGGCGCCGTTTGTGAGGTTACGCACATTTTTATAGAGTGCATGGATGGAGGATTCCAGGTCATTTTTGTTGGTAAAAGACAAATTGCCGGATAATTGGCCTTTCGGGTCTTCTTCCAGGAAAGAGGTGCAGGAAACCATCCACAGGAGGAAAAAACAGGCCGGTATGCGATCGAATAATTTCATCTTTGTTGCTGTTTTAAAAGGTTTATAATCTCAAAAGTCTAATTTCAATCCGAAGGTAAAGGTTCTGGGAAGCGGGTAAGCGCCGTAGTCAATGCCCTGGATACTGTCACTGCCCTGGCTGTCGGAACTTTGTGAGGCCGTTTCGGGATCATAACCCGAATAGCCGGTAAGGGTCCACAGGTTCTGGAGGCTGGCCGACAGACGGACGGACGCTATGCCGGTGACCGATTTGGGAAGCAGGTAGCCGATACTCAAATTCTGGATTCTCAAAAAGCCGGCGTCTTCCAGCCATTGGGTGGAAGTGCCGTACACCTTGTTGGTGCCATTGGTGAGGCTTGGAAAGCGGGCGTCTTTTTTGTCGGCCACATAATCCCAATTCTTGTAATAGGCGTCGCGCAGGGTGATGAAACGCGCTTCGCCGGTCATGCAGGCCATGGTGAAGCGGGAGATGTTCAAGCGGTTGAATCCGGTACTGGCGCGGAGGAAGAGGTTGAGCTCCCAGTTTTTCCACGTGAGGCTGTTATTCCAGCCAAAAGTCCATTCGGGCGTCGGGTTACCGATCAAAATCCGGTCGGATTCCTGGGGGTCGATGGAAGTACCGTTGGCGGTTTTGTAGAGATTGTTCCCCTGCTCGTCAATACCGGCCCAGTCAAAGAGATAGAATGCGCCGACCGGTTTGCCGGGCCTCAGGATGGAAGTATTCCAGTAGGTTCCGCTCCCGGCCCTGTCGGGGATGATTTCCTCTTCCCCGGCCAGGTCCTGGATGGTATTCCTGACATAAGCGGCCGACAGGGTGCTTTCCCATACGACCGCTTTGCTGTTAAGCGGACAGGCATGGAGGGTAAATTCCCATCCCGTGTTTTCCACTTCCCCCTGGTTGACCCAGGTGGAGCCGCCACCGTCATACATCGGGATCGATTTGCGGAACAACAGGTCTTTGGTATCTTTCCGGTACCAGTCAATGGAACCGCTCAGCCGCTGTTCCCAAATGCTGAAATCCACTCCGGCGTCATACTGGTAGGTCTTTTCCCAGCTAAGGTTCGGCGCAGCCGACAAATAAGCCCAGTAGCCGGGATACAAGGTGTTGACCGTGGCGTAAACATATTCCTCTCGTTTCAGCGAGCCCAAGGTTTCGTAACGCCCAATCGCCTGGTTTCCGGTAATGCCGAAGCTGGTCCTTAGCTTCAACTGCCGGAAGAGGTTTTGATCTTTCATGAAATCTTCTTCGGCCACATTCCAGGCCGCCGCCGCAGAGGGAAAATATCCCCATTTATTTTTCTGGAATTTGGAAGAGCCGTCGGCCCGAAGGGTGGCGGAAAGCAGGTAGCGGCTTTTGTATCCGTACATCAACCGGCCGAAAACAGATAGCATCTGTTCGGCGCCATAGCCGTTCGTAGCCGTTTGGTTGGCCGCATTGTCTATCGCCCAGTAACCTACATTTTCGTTTTGTAAATTCTTTCCGCTGATACTGATGTTTTCTGTTTCCAGTTTGCTGGATTCCAGTACGGCTGTGGCGGTCAGGCTATGATCGCCCCACTTTTTCCGGTAGGTCAGGTTATTGGTGTTTTGCCAGGAAATTTCCCGGACGGCAGTCTGCCCCATACCGCTTAGGGCCATGGGATAAACGCGTGAAGAATTAAAACTGTATGCAGTGGAGTTGGCATAGTTGACGCCCCCCAACACAGATAAAGTCAAATCTTTGGCTATTTGAAAGCGCCAATCCACATAGCCGTTCAGGGAATAGGCCTTCTGATCACTGTCGGAGGCTACAAGGCCGCCATAGGGATTATTGTGGGTACTGTTGAAAGGATCCAGGTTATACTCGCCTTTCTCGTTCACCATTTCCATGGTCGGGGAAAAATTGATGACATCCGAAAAGGCATTGGCATTACCCGTATTGTGGCTCGTCGCATGGGTGGCATGAAGGGCGGTCACCACATTCAACCACGGCGTTACATCCGAATCCAGGTTCACCCTGAAATTGTACCTTTTATATTTGGAAGAAATCGTAATGCTCGTTTGATCCAGTACGTTCCCGGAAAGCAAATACCTGGATGGCCCGGCGCCGCCGGAAACGGTCAGTTTATAATCCTGGTTAAAACCGGTCTGGGAGATGATGTCCTGCCAGTCGATTCCTTTGGTTCCATGCTGGTAGGCAGCCAGGTCGTCGGCCGGTATTCCCGCGCCAAGGACTTCATTGACCGCCAGGGCATATTCGTAGGGCTTTAGCAAATCCATCTTTTGGGTTCGTGTGGAAGCGCCAAAACCGGTTTCCAAGGAAATTTGCGCTTTCCCTTCCTGTCCGCGTTTGGTGGTCACCAGTATGACGCCGTTGGCCCCGCGCGAGCCGTAGATAGCCGTAGAAGATGCATCTTTTAATACCTCCATAGACATGATGTCCGAGGGATTCACAATGCTCCCGCCGATGATTCCATCTACCACCCATAAAGGGTCATTGTTTTTGTTGATGGAAGTAATACCGCGCACACGGATTTTAGGAATGGCTCCGATCGTTCCGTTGGTTGTGGTGACATCCACTCCGGCCGCCCTGCCCTGTAAGATATGGCTCACCTGTGTGATCGGCTGGTCTTTAAACTGTCTGCCGGAAACAGAGGCCACAGCGCCTGTCATGTCGGACTTGCGTACCGTGCCGTATCCGATGACCACCACTTCGTCAATCAACTGCGTGTCTTCTACCAGTTCAACATATAGCTCCGTTCGATCCCCCACGGGAATGTCCTGCGTAAGGAATCCGATATAGGAAACTTGCAGTACCGCATGGTCCGAAACAGACAGGGTAAACGTCCCGTCCATGCCGGTAACCACACCGTTGGTTGTTCCCCTCTCCATCACATTCGCCCCGGTCACCGGCTCGCCATGAATGTCGGAAACTTTCCCCCGGACGGTTTGCTTCGGATCTTGCCGGAGGGCCTCCTCCGCCTCTGCAACCTTTTCAATCGTCCGGGATTTGTAAAAAATCACCTGGCGATCCATAATGGCATATTTCGCCGCGCTACCTTCCAGCGCCCGGTCCAGAATTTCCCGGATGGTATATTTCCGGCCGTCCACTTCGACGCGCCGACTCAGGTCCACGGCGTCATCGTTGTAAAAGAAAATAAACTCGCTCTTGGCTTCGATTTCGGAAAACAGTTCCCATAAGGTTTTACTTCCCTTTGTCAAGTTTATCTCCGTTTTCTGGGCATAAGAAGACGCTGTGGCTGCCCAACAACACGGGATTACCACCAGGAAAAACAAGGCCAACTTCATTTTTCGTAATTTTTTTCGCAATTCCATCCATGAATTGCATTGGATAGTCATTAATTTCATACTTTTGTATTGGTTTTCGGATTAAAAATCATTTTGTTGAAAAGTTTTTTTCTCTAAAGCTACCGGAAAGTATGGGTGAATACTTTCCGGTTTTTTTTCATGCGTTTTTTTCGGTTTACGTTTCCATAGGCAGATCATTTTTCAGGGTTTCACATGGATGCTTATCTCGTTATCCCGGATGACATATTCAATGGGCGCCGTAATGGATATAATCCGGAATGTTTCTTCTATATTTTCTTTTAAATCAAGTTTGCCGCTGACCGAGATGCGGTCGGCAAGCGAGGCGTCACAGTCAATCCTGACATTATAATAGCGTTCCACCTTATGCAGTACGCTGCTCAACTTTTCATTTTTCAGGGAAAGAAAACCGCATATCCACCCCGTATAATCGGAAACATTCACTTCCTGTACACCGGACAGGTTGGCGCTTTTTTCAAACGTATATTTCTGGTTGGGCCGGATGGTCAGGGCCGTTTTCTCCTTCTTCCCCTTCACCGCAAGGGCGCCGGAGGCGAGCACGACCGACTGGTTTTCGTCATTCTTATAGGCCGAGACGTTGAACGAGGTGCCCAGTACGTCAATTTCCAGCAAGTCTGTTTTTACGATAAAGGGAGCTTGTTCGTTCCGCGCCACCTCCAGGTAAATTTCACCTTCGACATAGATTTCCCGCCTGTTTTCCGCAAAAACGGAGGGATAAATCATCCGGCTGCCCGAATTGACCCAGACCTTTGATCCGTCGCTCATCACCAGATGCGTCGTCTTTCCGTAGGGTACAAATAACCGGTTGAGTCTGTTTTCCTGCTTTTCGGAAGGCGCCGCAGGTTCTTTTCCTCCATCCGTTTTGATCAGGACCGAATTGACGCTCATCCGTCCTTCCATATCATGCCGGAGTTCCACAGCCGTTTCTTCCACTTCGATTTTTTCCTGGTTGGCCAGCACAATTGTCACCTTGCCGGATCGTCCGGTCGTCAGTACCGTATCGGAAACAAGCGACTGGTAGTCTATCGAATCCTCCGGCGTACCGTTTTTCGTAAATATCCAGTAAGCGCCGGCAGACAGCAGCAGGCAGAAAAGCGCGGCATAGCGCAGCAACGGTTTCAGCCGGAAGGTATGCCGTTTGCGGCAAACGGAGGCTTCGATGCGGCGCCACAATTCTTTTTGGGCTTCCGCCGACAGTCCCTCTTCCTGCACTTTCATTCCGCGAAGCACGGTTTTCAACTCATCAATCGCCTCTTTCATTTCGGGTGATGTTTGCATAATTTCTTTCCAGTGGGCATCGAGTGCAGGAGTAGGATGCAGCATCCACCGGAAAAATGCGGCATCTTCCAGCAGACCGAGATATACTCTTTTTCTTGACAAACTGTCCATCACCCTGTGCCTTTCTTGTTTAATTTACAGGAAAACGAAACGGGAAGGCGTTTTGTACTCACTACCGCTCCAAAAAAATGGAGAATTGAGAATTGA
>JAISOP010000241.1 GCA_031275525.1 Tannerella sp. | reverse complement strand
ACGAATTGGAAACAAAGCAATTATCGAATGCCGCTTTTGGTGACAGGCGCACGGCAAATTGGTAAAACGCACAGTATTCTTGCATTTGGCAAAAAGGAATACCGCAATGTTGTGAATATCAATTTTGAACTGAATAAGTCGTTCAGGGATGTTTTTGAACAAAATCTTGAACCTCGGCGAATTATACGGGAAATTTCAGCGCTGTCGGGCGAAACGGTTTTTCCGCACGAAACGCTGCTCTTTTTCGATGAAATTCAGGCCTGTCCCGCCGCGTTAAATTCGTTGAAGTATTTTTTTGAACAAACGCCCGACTATCATATCATTGCAGCAGGAAGTTTGCTTGGCGTGGCGCTCCATCGCGAGGGATTTTCGTTTCCTGTCGGCAAAGTGATGCAAATGAGAATGTATCCGCTTGATTTTGAAGAATTTTTGTTGGCATTTGAGCAATACGAAGCCATAAATCTGATCCGGGAATGTTTCACCGGAAATACGCCCTGTTTTTCGCACGATAAATGGCTGGAATATTACCGGCTGTACCTGCAAACCGGCGGAATGCCGCAAGTTGTACAGCATTATCTGGAGCATAAGGATTTTATTTTTGTCCGCGCTTTGCAGCAAAATATCATTACCAATTATATTTCCGATATGGGCAAATACTCGACGCCCGCGCTGACAAGCAAGACGATTGCTACGTTTCAGAGCATTCCCTCACAACTTGCGAAAGAAAACCATAAATTCCAATTCAAAATCATCAAGTCGGGCGCGCGGGCAAAAGATTATCAGGAGTCGCTCGACTGGCTTTTCAACAGTGATATTGTCCGCAAATGCACACTGGTTTCGACAGGCCATTTTCCTCTGTCGGCCTTTGCCAATCCTGCCTTTTACAAGGTATATCTTTCCGACGTGGGACTGCTCTCGGCACAGTATCAAATTCCCGAAGCGGCCTATTTAAGCAATTTTGCCGCCTTTGATAACATAAAGGGTTCATTGGCGGAAAATTATGTGATGAACGCGTTGATCTCTTCGGGGCACGAGCCGTATTATTGGGAGAGCGAAGGCAAGGCGGAAGTCGATTTTGTTATTCAGGATCAGTCGGGCGCTGTGGTTCCCATTGAAGTTAAATCAAGCGAAAATGTGAAAGCAAAATCGCTCAAAGTGTATGGTGAACGCTATAAACCCGAAATAGTTTATCGTATTTCCGCAAAGAATTTCGGATTTGAAAACGGCATAAAATCCGTACCCCTGTATGCCGTATTTTGTATATGAATTTGTTGGGAAATTTTTCCTGCCTGTTTTTTGTATTCGCGCGGACTGCGTTTGCCCTAAGGAGCTGTCAAAAAAATAAACCATCCGTTTACGGGAAATGTTTTTTGCATTACAAAGCCCGAAAAGGTGCGCATACCGGGGTATGTAATCATTTTCGGGCCGAAGGAATGCGAAAAACAGACCTGTAAACGGATGGTTTATTTCTTGACAGTTCCTAAGGCGCCGCCAGCGCGTTGTCGATCTTTCTCAGGAGGCGTTTAAATTCCGCCGGCTGATAGCCTTTGGCAACATGGAGAATTTTCCCGTCCCTGCCGATCAGGTAGGAGCGGGGAATGAGTTGCGTAGCAAAGGAGGCATAAATCCGGCGGTTTTTATCGGGATAGAGGGGGAAGGTGAACCCCTTCTTCGCATTGTATTTCACCAGTTCGGCCTCCGAATGTTCGCGTCCGACGACCAGGAGGACAAAGTCCTGCTCCCGTTCGTATTTCGGCCGGAGCGTCTTTTCGATCTCCGCCAACTCCGTCTGGCAGGGCGGACACCATGTGGCAAAGAAACAAATCAGGATCACCTTTCCCTTGAAAAGAGAAGACGGCGTCTCGCTCCCGTCGTCGGCAACGATTGTGAACGCCGGCGCCGGATCGTCCGTATATACCACATCCGTCGTGTCCCGTTGCGCCGTTCCGGGCAGCGAAAAGGCCATCGCCAGGCCGATTGTGCATACAAACTTTTTCATGGCCGTACGGTTTGCGCCGCCTCGTAACCCGCCTTCAGCGCCTTCAGGTTGGAGGCGACGACCTCTTCGCCCTTGCGTCCGAAGATCGAACGGATGCCTTCGGCTATTTTCTCATACGCAATCCCGATAAAGGGCACGGAGGCGCCCAGGATCACGACATTGGCCGCCCGCGGCGAACCGGCTTCCCGTGCCAGGGCCTCGACGTCCGGGAGGACGCAGCGGGGCAACTTGAGCAGTTCTTCCGTGATCCGTTCCATCGGCGGATAATTCGGGATGTTGACCACCGGCCGGATGTTCGTCACCACACAACCCTCTTCCCGCAGGTAAGGCAGGTAGCGGAGGCTTTCCATCGGCTCGAGCGAGATGATCAGGTCGGCCTCTCCGAGCGGAATCAGGTCGGAGGCCACCGGCCGGTCCGACAGGCGCAGGTTCGACCGGACGTCGCCCCCGCGCTGGCTCATGCCGTGCACCTCGGACTGTTTCATATATAACCCTTCTTTCAGGGCGGCGGCGCCGATGACGGCGGCAATCGAAAGGATGCCTTGTCCGCCCACGCCGGCCAGGATAATATCTGTTTTCATACTTGCTTTGTTTGTTTCTTTTTCCCGGTGAATGTCCGGATACATTCGCGCCGGGGGATAATCACGGATACGCCCGGGTAGGCGATTTCTTCCCGGATGACGGCCTTCATTTCCTCATAGTTTTTTTTCAGCGGGACGAGCGTGCGGACGTGCTCCGCCGGCACGCCGATGCCCCGGCAGATGGCTTCGATACGCCCCGTGCCGGCCGAATCCTGGCCGCCGGTCATGGCCGTAGTCTCATTGTCGGAAATGAGAATGGTGACGTTGCTGTTGGCGTTAACGCAGTCCAGCAGGCCGGTCATGCCGGAATGGGTGAAGGTGGAGTCGCCGATAACGGCAACAGACGGGTGGACGCCGGCCTCCGATGCGCCCCGGGCCATCGTGATGGAGGCGCCCATGTCCACGCAGCTGTCTATGGCGCGGAAGGGCGGCAGCGCCCCCAGCGTGTAGCAGCCGATGTCGCTGAAGACCTTGGGGGCGTCATATTCCTTCAGCGCGTCGTTCAGGGCGTCGTACACGTCCCGGTGTCCGCAGCCCGGGCAGAGCGACGGCGGGCGCGGCTCCACCACCTCGGGCACGGCGTAGGGCGAGCGTATCTCCCGTCCGAGCGCCTGTGCGACCAGGTCGGGCGTAAGTTCCCCGTCGCGGCGGAGCGTCCCGTCCAGCCGTCCCCTCACCTTCGGGCCGTTTCCCGAAAGCCCTTTCAGCAGTTCCTCGACCACGGGATAGCCTTCTTCAAAGACGATGATCTCGTCACACTCCTCCGCCAGTCTCCGTATCAGCCGGAGGGGCAGGGGATAGTGGCAGATTTTCAATACGGGATGCACCCATCCGTCGGGATAGTTTTCGGCCACGTAATTGAAGGCAATGCCGGTAGCCAGAAGCCCCGTCCGCCGGTCGGGTGCGTCGAAATAGCGGTTCCAGGCCGACGCCTCGGCAAGGGCGGTCATCTCCTCCTGCGCGGCCAGCAGTCGGCGGTAACGTTCCCGTGCCCGGGCGGGCAGGAGGATATAGCGTTGCCGTCCGTCGGTCGGGCAGTTCAGCGGGTTTTCGGGCAGGGGCGCCCGTGTGACCACGCCGGCACGCGAATGTGCCATCCGGGTGGTGATGCGCAGCAGGATGGGATAGCCCAGTTTCTCCGACAGGGCAAAGCCCTCGTAAGTCATGTCGTAAGCCTCCTGCTGGTCGGACGGCTCCAGGACGGGCAGCATCGCAAAACGACCGTAGAAGCGGTTGTCCTGTTCGTTTTGGGAGGAGTGCATGGAGGGGTCGTCGGCGGTGACGACAATCAGGCCGCCCTGAATCCCGCTCATGGCAGCATTCATGAAGCAGTCGGCAGCCACGTTCAGCCCCACGTGCTTCATGCAGCAAAGCGCCCGTTTGCCCGCATAACTCATTCCCAGCGCGGCCTCCATAGCCGTCTTTTCGTTGGTGCACCAGCGGCTGCGAATCCCCCGTTCCCGTGCCGCGGCCGAGCCTTGGATATATTCGGTAATTTCCGTCGAAGGCGTCCCCGGATAGGAATACACCCCCGATAAACCGGCGTCAATAGCTGCCCGGGCGATGGCCTCATCACCCAAAAACAATCGTTGTTCCATATAGTTTCGTATTGTAAAATATCCGCAAAGATAACCCGGAAATCACATCCGGACGGAAAGTCGGCGGTTTTTTAACGTATAAGGAGGGGATAGAGCGGGCCTCTATACGCCATTTCGGTGCATCGTACATAACCGGTTCTGCGGAATTCGGTTCCACCGAGGCTTAAAAGGCCTAAAAGACTTCTCAAAAAAAAACCAGAAAATAATAGGGCGTAATTTTTTTTTATACATTTGTGCAGTGTAAACATCCGGACAGGCTTCATTCAAAGGAGATTCGTTCCTACAGGATGGGAAACAGTTTTGTCAAAATAAAATTTATTCAAAATATGAAGCAAGTATTACTCATTGTATGCTGTCTTTCCTGTGTATCTGTTCATGCCCGGGAAGACGGGAAACTGTACGCCGTATTAGTCGGCGTGTCCGAATACCGGCAGGCCAAAAACAATCTGACCTATTCGCATCAGGACGCCATCGAAATGTATAACCTGTTGAAGTTGCAAACACAGGAATTTAATCTGAAACTCCTGGTCAACCGGCAAGCCACGAAAGACCATATCACGGAAACGACAAGGCACCTGTTCACCAAGGTGCAACCGGAAGACCGGGTGATCTTCTTCTTCAGCGGACATGGCAACAGGAACTGTTTCTACACGCACGACCAGGCCCTGGTCGTTGACTCCCTGCAGGCTATTTTCCGGGAATGTAAGGCAAGGTGGAAAATAATCCTGGCCGATGCCTGTTTTTCGGGCACCTTCCGCGCCTCCGGAACGGAGCAGGAGGCGCCGCCGGCAAGGGAAGACAGGGATGAGCATGTCCTGCTGTTCCTCTCTTCCCGTTCCGATCAAACCTCAAAAGAATCCCAGTCGCTCAAGAACGGCCTGTTTACCTATTTCCTGATGGCAGGCTTGAAGGGAGGCGCCGACCGCGACCGCGACCGGAAGGTTACGGCCAGGGAACTGTTTGATTTCGTCCATCCGAGGGTCAAGGAACAGTCGGCCGGGAAGCAAGTCCCCGTCATGTGGGGGCAATTTGAGGACGACATGGTGGTCATGAACTGGGAGAAATAGAGATATTTAAGAAGAAAAGATGGAACAAAAAAACGAATGGATTATCGGCAGGGAAGGCGACATCAAGGTGTCCGACGGGCGTGTAAGCCGTCGTCATGCCCGAGTGACCCGCGGGGCGGAAGGCGTGTTTATTGAAGACCTCAATTCGACAGCCGGTACGTATGTGAACGGGAAACTCGTCAAACGGAAGAAAATCGACGTCCATGACAAAGTGACGCTCGGTACGGAGTATGTGCTGGACGTGGCCGGTCTGCTGGCCGCCATGCCGATGTCCGACGCCGAATTTACGGAATCCTTCCGCCTCTTGAAGGAAGTGTACGATACGTATAACCGGACCAAAATCCGTATCCAGTCGCGAAGCCAGGGTAAAATGATGCTGAAGCGTTCGTTACCGATGGCCGTTCCCGGCCTTCTGATAGCCCTGGTCGGCGGGCGCGACTCCTCGTTTATGATTGTGGGGACGGTTCTATCTGCGCTGGCCGTGATCGGCGGATCGGTATGGGGCGCCAAAGAAATGGAAAAAAGCCCGGAGCGGCTATGGCAGCTGGACGAACAGTTCAAGATAGACTATGCCTGTCCGGACTGTAAAAAACCCTTCGGGGCACACAATTCTTGGGAAAGCCTCCGGCGACAGGGGCAATGCCCGTATTGCAGGCGAAAGTTTAATGTGAAATAAGATATAAGATTCAAAGTTCAACAGATTAATCATTTAAAAAGTAACACGATGAACGGAACAAATGGAATTCAAAATCAAGAGACGCGCGTAGAAGCCAACGCGCAGGGAGAAGTGCAGGCGGCAGCAGCGCAGCCGCAAAGCGGGAACAGCCCCGAAGCAGGAAACACGGATAAAGCCGGGCGGATCAAACAGGCCGCTATGGGCGTGGGCGGAGTGGTGGCCGGCGCCGCCGGCGCCGCCGTAGTCATGGGGTTTGTGGTACCCGACGACCCGCCGCCGGGACCGGCATCGCCGGGGGATTCGCAACCGGCAGGCCCCTCGCCTTCCGTAGCGGATTTCGACGGATCGGAAGTACCTGCTGCAAGCCACGTGAACGATGACATGAGCTTTACCGAAGCCTTTGCCTCTGCCCGCCAGGAAACGGGGCCGGGAGGTGTTTTCTTCTGGAGAGGCGGTGTGTACGGCACGTATTACCGGGACGAATGGAACCACTTATCGCCGGAATACAGGGAGGTGTTTTCGAACTATCCCTATCCCCAACCGGAAAATACGCCTGCCGACGCCGGAACAGCGGCAGCGGCAACGGAAACAGGCGCAGGCGTAGCAGCGGAACAAGCCCATGCCACGGATACGGCGGAACAGGCAACAGCAGCCACCGGCAACCCTTCCGCGGCAGAAGCAGTTGAAACAGGTACAGGCGTAGCAGCGGAACAAGCCCATGCCACGGATACGGCGGAACAGGCAACAGCAGCTACCGGCAACCCTCCCGCGGCAGAAGCAGAACAGGTGCAGGCAGACGTCATGCCCGCGCAGGCAGACGATACCGCCAGCGCAGAAGTCCTGGGGGTGCAGTATGTGGACGTCGAGGGGCAGACGATGGCCGTGGCGCCAATCACGGTGGACGGTCACAACACCTTGCTGGTGGATGTGGATACGGACGGAGTATTTGACTATGCCCTTGCGGATAACGGAACGCCGGAACCGGAGGTATTGGATATTTCGGAGCATCAGATTACGCACGGAGATGCAGCCGTCATGCAGCAGGCCCAGCAGCAGGTGAGCGATGCGGAAGACAACTACCTGGAGAGCAACCACCTGCCGGACTATACGAACGATGCATCGGCAGAGCAATATACGAACGCATAAAAGCAGTGAGGCCTCATGGAGAAAACAGCCCTCCGGTGTCCATCGTGCCATACGGGTCTAAGCGCACATAAAACGGGAGACAATCAGCCGATCACATGCCCCCGGTGTCAATTCCGGGGGATTCTTTCCCAATTCCCGGAAATTACGCTGAAAAAGATTGTATGCCCCTCGTGCCGGACGGTGCTGTCTGTCGATCCGCTAAAGACGGGCCTGATCGTCTGCCCACACTGCAAGCAGGGACGCGACGCGAGCGCCTATCCCGAAGCGCAGCAGTTGGACAGCATGAGTACGAACCTGCCCGGGTCTGCCGGCAACACGCTCGCACGGCCGGGCATCCTGACGTGGGTGAAAGGCGACAGTCCGGTATATA
>JAISOP010000153.1 GCA_031275525.1 Tannerella sp. | reverse complement strand
CTGCGGTTCGTGGCGGCAGTCTATCAGCACAAACAGGCAGGTGAGTTGTTCCCGTTCCAGGATGTAATTCTCGATGATCCGGCGGATATTCTGGCGCCCGGTCTTTCCGCGCTGTGCATATCCGTAGCCCGGCAGGTCCACCAGATACCACCCGTCGTTAATGATGAAATGATTGATCAGTTGCGTTTTGCCGGGCGTCTGGGAGGTCTTCGCCAGATGCTTTTGTCCGGTCAGCATGTTGAGCAGGGACGATTTCCCGACATTCGAGCGTCCGATAAAGGCATATTCCGGAAGAGGGCCGGTGGGGCACTTCCGTACATCCGTGTTGCTGACCACAAAGGTTGCTTTTTTTATGTTCATCTTCTTTTATCTATCCGGTTTATTGGCCGGTTTCTGTTTTTTCGGAGCGGAACCACAACCCGGCAAAGGTGAGCGCTCCATTGAGCAATAATATTTCGTAGCCGGACTTGTATCCCGTCCACTGGAAAAGGAACCAGTCCAGCGCATAACAGAGTACCGGGGCGGCGATACAGACGTATGGCACCTGCCGGTTACGGGGTTTGCGCCCGGTAAAGAGGCCGAAGGAAAAGAGGCCCAGCAAGGGTCCGTAGGTGAAGGAGGCAATCATGTAGATGGCGTCAATCAGGCTCCGGCTGGAAAATAGCCTGAAACTGATGATGACCAGCGTAAAGACGATGGCGACCAGCAGGTGTACGCGTATCCGGGTTCGTTTGGCTTTTTGGGTGGTGTCTTTTTCCAGGCCGAGGATGTCCACGCAGAAGGAGGTGGTCAGGGCGGTGAGGGCGGAATCGGCGCTGCTGAATGCGGCGGCGATGATGCCGACGGTAAAGAAAACCAGGGTGGTATATCCCAGCAGGCCGGAGGTGCAGAACATGGGCAGGATATCGTCGTTCCCATCGGGCAGGGCGATTTGCTGTTGCGCGGCCAGCGCCAGCAACAGGATACCGAGGCAGAGGAAGATGAAGTTAATCGGAATAAAGGCGAATCCGTAGGAGTACATGTTCCGCTGTGCCTCCCGGAGGTTCCGGCAGGACAGGTTTTTTTGCATCATGTCCTGGTCCAGTCCCGTCATGACGACGGGGATGAAAACGCCGCTCAGGAACTGCTTCACGAAATGCTGCGTACTGCTCCAGTCTTTCCACTCAAAGATGCGGAAATGTTCGCTGGCTGTTAGGGTCTGCACTATGCCGGTCATATCCAGGGCCAGGTAGTTTTTCAACTGCCAGGTGATGCCGGCCAGCATCGCGAGCAGGCAAATGGCTTGCAGGGTGTCGGTCCAGATAATCGTCCGGATGCCGCCCCGGAAGGTGTAGAGCCAGACCAGGAAAACACTGGCGACCGTGGTCACGATGAAGGGGACATGCCACCGGTCAAATACATAGGTCTGCAAAATCCAGACGACCAGATAGAGGCGCGCCGCGGCGCCGATGAGTTTCGAGAGCAGGAAAAAACAGGCGCCCGTCCGGTAGCCGCGCGGACCGATACGGCGGTCCAGGTAGGAGTAGATGGAGGTAAGGTTCAACTTGTAGTACAGCGGCAGCAGGATGCGGGCAATCAGGATGTAGCCGAAAAGGAATCCGAGGACCACCTGCATGTAGGTCATGTCCGTCTGGCGCACCAGTCCCGGCACGGAGACAAAGGTCACGCCCGATAGCGACGTCCCTATCATCCCGAAGGATACAATGTACCATGGAGAACGTTTGTTCCCCAGGAAGAATGCTTTATTGTTCGAACTTTCTCCCCCCGTCAGCCATGCGACCAGAAGTAATAACCCGAAGTAAATAGCTATGATGATGAGTATATTCCGACCTTCCATACCGTTTTTTCCGCTACAAAGATAGAGATAAATCAAGTGAATCTCAAAACGTGAGATGTTCCAATTCACCTCTTCCCCGACCCCTCCCCACAAGGGGAATGGAGAATGGAGAATGGAGAATTGAGAATGAAACCTCTCCCCCGACCCCCTCTCCACAAGAGAGGGGAGAGTGACGTCGATTTACAACGCCTGTTTAATTCTTCATTCTCCATTCTCCATTCCCCTTGTGGAGAGGGGTCGGGGGAGAGGTGAAGAGACCGGACCCGCAAAGACAGACGCCACGCCTAAGGAAGCAGGCTTCCCATGCCTAAGGAAGCAGGCTTCCCATGCCTGGTGAAGCAGGCTTCACGTGCCTGGTGAAGCAGGCTTCACGCGCCTGGTGAAGCAGGCTTCACCAGGTATGAATATGAAATGGATGCATGTAGTCAAGGGTTTCATTCCCGAAGCGTATCCTCTATTCATTCGTTTTTTATTGCCTCCAGAATCCCGGGAGCAGGAGTGTGAGAACGGTGAAGATTTCCAGACGTCCGGTCATCATCAAAAAGGAATATACCCATTTGGAAAGAACCGGAAGGGCGTGGAAATTCCCCTCCGCGTAGTTTCCCAGCGCCGGGCCGATGTTGCTGATGGCCGAGATGGTGGTCCCGAGCGCTTCCTCGAAGACAAGGCCGTCGAGCAGGAAAACGGCGCAGCCAAGGATAATCAATACCATGTACACAAAGGCGAAGGTCTGAACCCGCTGTACGACGTGCGCGGGAATCACCTGCTCCCTCAGCCGGATGGAGATCACGGCATGGGGATGCATCTGTTTCTTAAATTCGTTCAGCATGTTCTTGACCAGGATGAGGAAGCGTCCGATTTTCATGCCCCCGCTGGCGGAACCGGCACAGCCGCAGACGGTCATGAGAAAGAGTGCGATGATGGTAAAAAACGATCCCCATTTGGAATAGTCGGCCGTCAGGAAACCGGTGGTGGAGATGAGGGAGGTGACCTGAAAGAGCGATTGCCGGAAAAGGACCTCCACGTTCTCCCCGTAATGCAGGAAGAGCAGCCAGGCGAAAGTGATCGCTACGGCGATGCCTGCGATTGCATAAAACCAGCGCAGTTCCGTGTTTCCCAACGCCTTTTTCCACTGCCGCTTGATCAGGAAATAAAGCAGCGTGATGTTGGTAGCGCTCAGGCACATGAAGAAGCAGAGGAGGTATTCGACCGAAGGCGAGCGCCAGTAGTTGAGGCCGTTGTTTTTGGTGGAATAGCCGCCGGAGGAAACGGTTGTCAGCGCATGGTTGAGCGCGTCGAAAAAGTTCATCGGCCCGGCCAGGAGGAGCAGGGTGAGCAGAATCGTAATGCCCAGGTAGATGCCGAAAAGCCGTTTGGCGATCTGGGCCACGCGGGGCAGGAAGTGTTCGTGGGTAATGCTGGAGGTTTCCGCATCAAACATTTGCGAGGTCATGCCGCCGAAAGCAGGCATCAGCGCGACGGTGAACACAATGATTCCGATGCCACCCTGCCATTGCGTCAGGCTGCGCCAGAGGAGGATGCCGTGCGGCAGCGACTCGACGTCGGTCAGGATGGTGGAGCCGGTGGTGGTGAATCCGGACATGGTCTCGAAGTAAGCGTCCGTGAAGTTCGGGACGTATCCGCCCAGAAACAGGGGCATCATCCCGAAAAAGGAGAGTAGCACCCAGGTGAGCGTCACGGTCAGCATTCCTTCGCGCCGGCCGATCATGCGTTCGTCCGCCCTGCGCCCGGCCAGCAGGAAAAGAGCGCCGGCGCCGAGCATGATTCCGTTTGAGACCAGCAGGGGAAGCCGGTCCGTTTCCCCGTATCGCCACGCCACGGCCACGGCCAGCAGCATGAAAGCGCTTTCGAGGAGGTGTATCCTCCCCAGTATTTTGCATACGAATCGCAAGTTTATCCGGGACATGGCCGTCTATGCGAAATATTTCTTCAGCTTGCTCATGGCCGAATTGAGGCAGAACACCATCACGTGGTCGTTCTCGCGGATCATCGTGTTGCCCTCGATAATGGTCGGTTCGCCGTCGCGTATCAGGCCGCCCAGCGTCAGGTCTTCCGGCAGTTTCAGGTCTTTCACCGGCTTTTTGGTGATGTACGAACCGGGACGGGCAATCAGTTCGGCGACATGGGCATCGGCCAGCGTCAGGCACTTCACGTTCGACACGTCGGCATCCAGCAGTATCTGGTAAATATGGCTGGCGGCGATCAGTTTCTTGTTGATAACCGCCCCGATGTCCAATTTGATGGCCAGCGGGATGTAATCAATGTTTTCTACCTGCGCCACCGTCTTATATACGCCAAAACGCTTGGCGGCCAGGCAAGCCAGGATGTTTGAACTGGCGTTGTCCGTCAGGGCGACAAACGCCTGGGCGTGCGTGATGCCCTCCTGCCGCAGCAAGTCCGTATCACGGGCATCGCCGTTAATGATCATCACGTTGTCGGGAAGCGTTTCGGAGAGGACCACGCTCTTGTCGCGGCTGGTTTCAAAGATTTTAATCTGGATATGATCCGGGAGGTACTGGCTGGCGCGAATGGCAATCCGGCTGCCGCCCATGATGATGATGCTTTTCATATCGGGACTGTTCTTGCCCGTCAGCGCACGCACCTCATTTTCATAATCGCGGGTCATACTGATAAATATCAAGTCTTCTGCCCGGATGTAGTCCTGGCCGCGCGGGATGATCATTGCGTTTTCGCGCTGGATGGCCACGATGTGGTAACGCCGCCACCGGTTGGGGGTGGTCAGCTCCGTCAACTGCTTGTTGGTGATGGAGGAGTTCTCGCGCACCTTGATGCCGATCAGGACCAGCGCGCCGCCGAAGAGTTCCCAGTACTGGCGTGCCCACGGCTTGCGGATGGAGGTGACGATTTCTTTGGCGGCCAGCATTTCGGGGTAAATCATGGACGTGACGCCGATCTTTTCAAACAGTTCCCTGTTCCCGGGTAGCAGGTATTCGTAGTTATTGATGCGGGCGAAGGTTTTCTGGGCGCCCAGGTTGGCGGCCAACATGCAGGCGGTGATGTTCGTCGATTCTTCCGGTGTGACGCTGACGAAAAGGTCGGCCTGTTTGACACGGGCTTTGGCCAGGTCAGCCGGCGAAGTCGGATTACCCGTAACCGGCAGGATTTCTACGCCCGAACGGGAAAAGAAAGCGAGCCGCTCCTCGTTTTCATCCATGACGGTGATGTCGTGCTGTTCCTGCGACAACATTTTGGCCAGATGTGTGCCCACTTCGCCCGCACCGGCAATCACGACCTTCATAGCATACTATTTATTGGAGCAGGTTGATTACGGAGGAGGCGGCAAAATTCCGTTGAACGGAGGGTTCGCGGAACGGGGCCGCCCGGTGGCCGGGCAAGGCAACCAGCGCCTTGATTTCGTCCGCAAGGGTGGCCGCATCCATGCCGCACAGCCGGTGGAGTTCCCGGACGCTGCCGTGTTCGATAAACCGGTCGGGCACGCCGATGCGTTTCACGCAGGCCGGATAACCGTTTCCGGCCATAAATTCCATGACGGCGCTCCCCAGTCCGCCGACCACGACGCCGTTCTCGACCGTGAGTATCCGCGCGAAACGCTGTCCCACCTCGTGCAGGATGTCCTCGTCCACCGGTTTGAGGTAAATCATGTCGTAGTGGGCGACGGAAAGGTGTTCCGTCTCCAGCAGATCAATCGCTTTGGCCGCTTCGTTGCCGATCGGACCGATCGAAAGCACGGCCACTTGCGTACCCTCCCGCAACTTCCGGCCCTTTCCCGGCGGCAAGATCCGCATCTCGTTGTGCCAGTGCGTCAGTTCTCCTTTCCCGCGCGGATAGCGGATCACAAACGGGCCGGAAGAGGCATGATAGCCGGTGTACATCAAGTTCCGCAAATCCAGTTCGTTCAGCGGCGAAGCAATCGTCAGGCCGGGCACCGGACGCAGGCAGGCCAGGTCAAAGACCCCGTGATGCGTAGCGCCGTCTTCGCCGACCAGTCCGGCACGGTCGAGGCACAGCACGAGGTGTAACTTTTGCAGCGCCACGTCGTGAATCACCTGGTCATAGGCGCGTTGCATGAAAGAGGAATAGATGTTGCAAAACGGAATCAGGCCTTCCTTGGCCAGCCCGGCCGAGAAGGTGACGGCATGACCTTCGGCGATTCCGACGTCGAACGCACGCCTGGGAAACGCCTTCATCAGGAAATTCATGGAACAGCCCGTCGGCATGGCCGGCGTGACGCCCACCACCCGTTCGTCCTTTTCAGCCAGTTCCACCAGCGTATGCCCGAACACGTCCTGGTAAAACTGCGGTTCGTTGAGCTGTTTCACCCGGATGCGTTCGCCGGTTTCTTTGTTGAACCTACCGGGCGCGTGCCATTCGGTGGCCGATCTTTCGGCAGGCTTGAATCCTTTGCCTTTCGCGGTCTTGATATGCAGCAGTTTCGGCCCCTGCAAAGCCTTGATGTCGTTCAGCTTTTGAACCAAATCCTTGACATCGTGTCCGTCAACCGGTCCGAAATAACGGATGCTGAAACCCTCGAACAGGTTGTGCTGGCGGTTGATCAGCGCTTTCAGGCTGTTATTGAATCGGAGGATGTTTTCCCGGCGGTTTTCGGAAATCAGGTTCATTTTCCGTAGCTGCCGGTAAACGTCGTAACGGAGTTTGTTATAGGCATGACTGGTGGTGATGTTGACCAGATACCGGCTTATTCCGCCTACATTCTGGTCGATGGCCATGTCGTTATCATTTAATATAATCAGCAGGTTATTGGGATTGATGGAAGCGTTGTTCAGTCCCTCGTAGGCCAGTCCGCCCGTCATGGCGCCGTCGCCGATGACGGCCACCACGTGACGGTCTGCCCGGCCTTCCAGCTGAAACGCGACCGACATGCCCAGGGCGGCCGAGATGGAATTGGAGGCATGACCGGCAATGAAGGCGTCGTATTTGCTCTCCGCCGGGTTCGGAAAGCCGCTGATCCCTTTGAATCTGCGGAGTGTTTGAAAGGCCTCCCGCCTCCCGGTCAGGATTTTATGGCCGTAAGCCTGGTGACCAACGTCCCAGACAATCCGGTCGTCCGGAGTATTGAATACGTAATGAAGCGCCACCGTCAGTTCCACCGTCCCTAAACTTGCGCCCAGGTGCCCCGGATTTTCAGACAACACATGGATGATATATTGACGTAGCTCTACGCACACCTGCTCCAACTGCTTCACCGGTAACTTGCGCAAATCAGCCGGACTGTTGATGCACTCTAATAAACTCTCCTGATTACAGGTATCCATCGTATTATTTTTTTCGCAAAGGTACGCTTTTTTTGAGGAACAAGGACGAAACCGGAAAATGGGAACTGTCATAAATAAAGGAACTTCTAAAGGTATCTGTTTTGACACCTTTATTTCATTAACAACTCCATGAGACGGCCCATTCAAATGATCGTGATTCCGGAGGGAACAGAGGATTGTTCCGGGCAAGATGATTGCGAACCGGGAGAAAGTTTGTAGTATTTGAAAAAAAGTGCAAATAAAAGCCAGTATCCTGAATTATGTATTACCTTTGCACGCTAATTGACTTGGACAAACAACGATACATACGTGAATGGATAAAATAAGCTACGCGCTTGGTTTGAGCATCGGGAATAATTTTCGCAATTCAGGCATCAAGACGGTGAATGCAGTGGATTTCATGAAAGGATTGAACGACGTCTTGTCGGATGTTCAGCCGGCCATTGACTATCAGGAAGCAAAGAAGATAGTCAATGATTATTTCGTGAAACTTCAGGAAGATAAATATGTATTCAACAAGCAGGCCGGCGCCGAGTTCCTGCGGATAAACCGGGAAAAAGCCGGCGTAGTGGAGTTGCCGAGCGGTTTGCAGTACGAAGTGCTGAAAAAGGGGAATGGGGCCAGGCCGAAAGCATCGGACAAGGTCAAGTGTCATTATCACGGGACGCTGATTAACGGCCTCGTGTTCGACAGTTCCGTACAGCGCGGTGAGCCGGCGGTTTTCAGCCTCTCGCAGGTCATTCCCGGATGGGTGGAAGCGTTGCAGCGGATGGAAACGGGCGCCAAATGGCGGCTGTTCATTCCCTCCGCGCTGGCGTATGGCGAACAGGGCGCCGGCCAGATGATTGAACCCAACAGCACGTTGATTTTCGACGTGGAATTATTGAATATTATGTAACGAAGAATAGATAACATTTTTAAAACGAAAAAGATGAAGAAAACGAATGTAGTGGCAACGATATGCGTTGCCTTAATGGGAATGACGGTCGTTTCGTGCGGCCAAAAGGTGAATACGAATGTGAGCTTGAAAACCTCAATCGACAGTGTCTGCTATGCAATCGGCGTAAACTATGGCAACGGTTTGGGGACAAGCCTGAAAGCGGAAACCTTTTCAGGTGGACCGGCCAATATGGATGCATTTATTGCCGGATTTCTCACAGCGGTCAAGGGCGATACCGCTGCTTTGAAAATGGAGGTAGGGAGCGTTCAGGCGTTTATCCAGCAGTATTTTATGGCGGAACAGGCAAAGGCAAGTGAAGCGTTGAAGACCGAAGGACAGGCTTTCCTGAATGCAAACAAGAGCAAGGAAGGAGTGATTACGACCGAGAGCGGCCTGCAATACAAGGTGATTACGGAAGGCAGCGGCGCGAAACCCACTACCGCAGACAAGGTCAAAGTGCATTATACCGGCAAACTGTTGGACGGAACGGTCTTTGACAGTTCGGTAGAGCGCGGCGAACCGGTCACTTTCAACGTAACCGGCGTAATACCCGGCTGGACGGAAGTACTGCAAATCATGCCCGTCGGCTCCAAATACCAGGTATGGATCCCTTCGGAGTTGGGCTATGGACAGCAAGGCGCCGGCCAGATGATTAAGCCCAACAGCACGCTTGAATTTGAGGTGGAATTGTTGGAGATTGTAAAGGAATAAGGACTGTCCGGAAATGAGAAAATACAGTCTATGGATGGTGGCAGCCGTTGCGATGACGCTCATCGCCTCCTGCCGCACGACAAAAAATACAGCGGACGCCCTTTCGACAGCCACTCCTGCCCCCTCCACGCTGGCCACGGTGGTGGATACGGTCAGTTATTCCATCGGCGTCAATTACGGAAGTGGTTTGCGCGAAAGCATGAAGAATTTCCCCGGCGGGGCTAACCTGGAAGCGCTGAAGGAAGGATTCCGGCAAGCGATAGACGGCGACACGGCGCTGGTGATAACGGCGGATGCGGCACAGGGTTACATCCAGTCCTACCTGGCGAACCTCCAGCAGCAGGAGGCCGAGGCCGAAAAGGAAAAGGGAGACCGTTTCCTGGCGGGAAACCGTACCGCAGAAGGAGTCATTACGACCGAATCGGGTCTGCAATACAGGATACTGAAACAGGGTGACGGCATCAAACCGGCTGCCGAAGACCAAGTGCAGGTACACTATACCGGTAAATTACTGGACGGAACGGTATTCGACAGTTCGATAGAGCGCGGCGAACCGCTTACCATCCCTGTCACCGGCGTCATCCGGGGTTGGGCAGAACTGTTACAATTGATGCCGGTCGGTTCCAAATACCAGGTATGGATCCCTTCGGAACTGGCCTACGGGCCGCAAGGCGCCGGCCAGACCATCAAGCCGAACAGCGTACTTGAATTTGAGGTGGAACTGCTTGGTATTGCCGACAAGTAGGCACAGAGAATGGAAATTGGAAAATGGAGAATGAGTTCTAATTCATTCTCCATTTTTTGTCTCCATGAACCTCAGCGCGTGGCCGAACGTTTCCTTGATAAAGGGTTCCGTCGCGGGGGCAAAATTGGCCGGGCAGTTGCAGAACAACAAGAGAATACAGTCCAATAAAAGATAGAACAGGGCTGAAAGGATTTTTTTTATACCTTTGCAGAGTCAATCCGCTTCGATTCTGTCTAAAAACATTTACCTCACAAGCACAGTTGAAAGGAGGCGGAATTGGATGATTTATACAGAAAGAAATTAGATTTATGGGATTTAGTAACATATTGACAAAACTGTTCGGCAACAAGTCTGAACGCGACTTGAAGGAAATCACCCCTTACGTGAAAAAGATTACGGACCTCTATCCGTCCGTTAAGGCGCTGTCGAACGACGAACTGCGCACCAAGTCGCAGGAAATCAGAAACCGGGTACAGGACTACATCAGCGCGGAAAAACAGCAAATCGAAACACTACGCAAGGACATCGACGAAAAAGAGTTGGAAGAGCGCGAAGCCATCTGGGCCGAGGTGGACGAGATTGAGAAAAAAATCGCCGAAAAGTTTGAAGAGATTCTGGATGAAGTCTTGCCGGAGGCCTTCGCCATCATCAAGGACACCGCCCGGCGATTTACCGAAAACGAACAAATCATCGTCACCGCCAACGCCTTTGACCGCAACCTGGCGGCCAAACACGACTTTGTGACCATCGAGGGGGACAACGCCGTGTACTGTAATCACTGGGTGGCCGGCGGCAACGAAATCACCTGGGACATGATCCATTACGACGTACAACTGTTTGGCGGCGTCGTCCTGCACAAGGGCAAAATCGCCGAAATGGCCACCGGCGAAGGCAAAACGCTGGTCGCCACGCTGCCCGTCTTCCTGAACGCGCTCACGGGGCGGGGCGTGCACGTGGTCACGGTAAACGACTACCTCTCCAAGCGCGACTCCGAGTGGATGGGGCCGCTCTACATGTTCCACGGCCTGTCGGTTGACTGCATCGACAAGCATCACCCCAATTCCGACGAACGCCGCAAAGCCTACAACGCCGACATCACCTTCGGCACAAACAACGAATTCGGCTTCGACTACCTGCGCGACAACATGGCCATCAGCCCCAACGACCTTGTGCAGCGCAAACACAATTACGCCATTGTGGACGAGGTCGATTCCGTCCTGATCGACGACGCCCGTACCCCGCTGATCATCTCCGGGCCGATTGCCAAGGGCGAAGAACAGCTGTTCGACCAGTTCCGCTCCAACGTGGAAACCGTTTACAACGCACAAAAAAACCTGTGTACCAAACTGCTCACAGAGGCCAAAAACAAAATGTCGAGCAGCGACCATCGTGTTTACGAAGAAGGTTCCGTGCTGCTATACCGCTCCTTCAAGGGCTTGCCCCGCAACAAGGCGCTGATTAAGTTCCTCAGCGAACAGGGCACCAAAGCCAGCATGTTGAAGACGGAAGAATTTTACATGCAGGACAACATGCGGAAAATGCCCTTGCTCATCAACGATTTGAACGATAAGGACGAGGAAGAAAACAAGAAAATCCGCAAGGAGAACGAGCGCAGGGAAATGGGCGAAAAGGAAGCGCCCGCACTGGAGGAAAAGCGATATGGCGCCAATGCCCTCTACTTCGTCATCGACGAAAAGAACAACAGCATCGAACTGACCGAGCGCGGGTTGGACCTGTTGACCGGCAAATCGGACGACCCGCATTTCTTCGTCCTTCCCGACATCGCCTCCGAACTCTCCCAGATCGACCTGATGGACAATACGGAGGTCGAACGGCAGACCCGGAAGGACGAAATCCTGACCAACTATTCCATCAAAAGCGAGCGGGTACACACCATCAACCAGTTGCTCAAGGCCTACACGCTCTTTGAGCGCGACGACGAATACGTGGTCATTGACGGGCAGGTGAAAATCGTTGACGAACAAACCGGCCGTATCATGGAAGGACGCCGCTACTCCGACGGCCTCCACCAGGCCATCGAAGCCAAGGAACGGGTCAAAGTCGAAGCCGCCACCCAGACCTTTGCCACCATCACGCTGCAAAACTACTTCCGCATGTACCACAAACTGTCGGGCATGACCGGTACGGCCGAGACCGAAGCCGGCGAATTCTGGAACATCTACAAGTTAGACGTAGTCGTCATCCCGACCAACCGCCCCATTGCCCGTACCGACATGAACGACCGCATCTACAAGACCAAGCGCGAGAAATACAACGCCGCCATCGAGGAAATCTCCACCCTGGTTGCCGCCGGGCGGCCGGTGCTGGTGGGTACCACCTCCGTCGAAATCTCCGAACTGCTGAGCCGGATGTTGAACATGCGCCGGATTCCGCACAACGTCCTGAATGCAAAACTGCACCAGAAGGAAGCCGACATTGTGGCGCAGGCCGGGCAAAAGGGAACGGTGACCATTGCCACCAACATGGCCGGCCGCGGAACCGACATCAAACTCTCGCCCGAGGTGAGGGCAGCCGGAGGATTGGCCATTATCGGTACCGAACGCCACGAAAGCCGCCGGGTGGACCGCCAGTTGCGCGGCCGCGCCGGACGCCAGGGCGACCCAGGCTCCTCCGTCTTCTTCGTCTCCCTCGAAGACGACCTCATGCGCCTCTTCGCCACCGAACGGATTGCCGGATTGATGGACCGACTCGGATTCAAGGAAGGAGAGGTGCTGGAGCACAACATGCTGAGCAAATCCGTGGAACGCGCCCAGAAGAAAGTGGAGGAAAACAACTTCGGTATCCGCAAGCGGCTGCTGGAATATGACGACGTGATGAACTCGCAGCGGAACGTAATCTACACGCGCCGCCGTCATGCAGTGATGGGCGAACGCATCGGGCTGGATGTGATGAACACGCTCTACGACACCACCGTCGCACTGATGGAACGATATGCCGGCGGCAATTATGAAGAATTCAAGCTGGAACTCTTCCGTTCGCTGGCGATGGAATCGCCGTTTGAGGAGAGAGAACTCCACGGGATCAAGGCAGACCAACTGGCTAAGGAGTTGTTTGACGAAGTACTGAGACAGTTCAAACGCCGGATGGAATGGCTGTCGCAAACAGCCGACCCCGTCATCCGGCAGGTGTACGAAACCCAGGGAAGCCAGTTCGAAAACATCCTGGTTCCCGTCACAGACGGCAAGCGGATATACAACATTTCCTGCAACCTGAAAGAGGCCTACGACACGCACTCGAAGGCGGTAGTCAAGTCGTTCCAGAAATCCATCACGCTGCATACGATAGACAACGCGTGGAAAGAACACCTGCGCGAGATGGACGAACTGCGCCATTCGGTACAGAACGCCAGCTATGAAAACAAAGACCCGCTGTTAATCTACAAACTGGAATCGTACCACCTGTTCAAGGAGATGGTGGGGAACATGAACCAGAGAACGGTTTCCATCCTGATGCGCGGACGGATTCCGATGCGTGACGACCTGCAGGTACGCCAGGCGGCGCCCGAAAAACGCCAGGACATGAGCCGTTACCGGACGGAAAAAAACCAGGCGAGTGGTGGTGGCGGCAGCGATCCGATGCTCCCCAAACCGCCTGCCGGCCCGCAGCCATCCCAACGGGAACCCATCCGGGTAGAAAAACGGGCCGGACGGAATGACCCCTGTCCCTGCGGAAGCGGCAAAAAATACAAAAACTGCCACGGCAAGGGGCTTTAACGCGGTTCCTTTCCTGCACGCAAGAAGGGTTCCAGGCCCGGTCAGCAAATAAACTACCCCATCGAGGGTCTGTTTTTCGCATTCCTTCAAGCCCGGAAATGATTACATACCCCGGTATGTACACATTTCCGGGCTTTCTGCTGCTCAATTCTCAATTCTCAATTCCCCTTGTGGAGAGGGGCCGGGGGAGAGGCGTAGCAAAGAATTGAGAATTGAGAATTGAGAATGAAGAATTAACAGGCGTTGTAAATCGACGTCACTCTCCCCTCTCTTGTGGAGAGGGGTCGGGGGGAGAGGCGTAGCAAAGAATTGAGAATTGAGAATGAAGAATTAACAGGCGTTGTAAATCGACGTCACTCTCCCCCTCTCTTGTGGAGAGGGGTCGGGGGAGAGGTTAGAGAATTCATTCTCAATTCTCAATTCTCAATTCTCAATTCCCCTTGTGGAGAGGGGCCGGGGGAGAGGTTCAATAGAGACCGGACCCGCAAAGACAGACGCCACGCCAAGAGGCTTTTGAGACAACCTCCTCCTTGTACGCACTGTACAAGCTCCCTTGTACGCACTGTACAAGCTCCCTTGTACACACTGTACAAGCTCCCTTGTACACACTGTACAAGCTCCCTTGTACACACTGTACAAGCTCCCTTGTACACACTGTACAAGCCGGCTTGTACACACTGTACAACGGAGGGCGTACACGGTGGATGACGAGAAGCGTACGCCGAGGGTATGTCAAAAGCCTGCCCCCGTCAGCTTGTCCGTCAGCTTGTCCGTCAGCTGAAGCAGACGGCAATAAAAGAAGTATTGGGCTAAAGCCCCGCGGAGCCGGAGCATATAGTCGGCTACGCTCTTTTTTTCCCGTAGAGAAAAAC
>JAISOP010000141.1 GCA_031275525.1 Tannerella sp. | reverse complement strand
CACTAACCACTAACCACTAACCACTAATCACTGCTTACCATTCTCCATTCATTATTCGTATCTTTGCCTGTCATCCGCCGCATACGTTGGCGGAGAGGCCGGTCGGCATGTGATTGTTTAGGGAAATAGAAAGGAAATGTGATGAAAGGAATACAACGGATCATGGGGTACCTCTGCCTGTCGGTCGTTCCCTTTTGGGGGCAGGCGCAGGAAGAAGAAACAGGCCGGAAGGAAGAAGGAGCGGATTATACCCTGTTCCGGGTCACGACGTCCGGTTCCCTGTCCACGAACGGGCAGACGCCGTTCTGGATGGCGAGTAACCGGTATGGGGTCGTACCGCTGAAGTCGCCCGAGGGGTATCTGCAGGCGGGCGTTTTTCACCGCCAGCCGCTCGGCCGGGCGGGGTGGGCGTGGAGCGTGGGCGCGGATATGGTGGCCGCCCGGCCGCGCTACCGTACGGCGTATGTCCAGCAGCTTTTCGGCGAATTGAGCTTCCGCCGGCTGAGCTTAAGCATCGGTAGCCGGGAGGCAGACCGGCATTACAGCCAGTCGCTGATGGACCCCCGGCTCAGTAGCGGCGACCTGGGACTCTCGCCCAATGCCCGCCCCGTGCCGGAAATCAACCTGTATGTACCCCGGTTTGTGACCCTGCCCTACACGGGCGGATGGCTGCAAGGGAAGGGAGATTTTGCCGTGGGACGT
The DNA here is from genome assembly GCA_031275525.1 of Tannerella sp. Classification (GTDB taxonomy): domain Bacteria; phylum Bacteroidota; class Bacteroidia; order Bacteroidales; family Tannerellaceae; genus Tannerella. Next base: position 5,604 of record JAISOP010000141.1, on the reverse strand, counting down.
TCCTTTGATTCGGATTACCTGAAATCTTACTTCCCCCCAGACCGGTTCTATATCAAGGATATGCTTTGGCATCGCAAGTCCCTTTACTTGAGGGTAGAGGATACGAACGGCGCCTTCCCGTTCGGGATGACGCTGGGGCTTTGCCACCTGGTTCAATGGGGAGGCGTTTCCACGGATCCGGAGGCCGCGGTACGTATGCAACCCCGTTCGCTGATGGATTTCATCCGGGTGGTACTGGGCAAGTCGGGCGATGAGAAGGCTTCCCCGTCCGACCAAATCAATGTCCTGGGCAGCCAGTACGGTACCTACGACTTTCATTTCAGTTACCGGAAAGAGGGCCTGGCCGTGAAAGCCTGTTACCAGCATTTCTTCGATGATGCATCGGGGATGGAATTTAAGAACGGCACGGACGGTTTGTGGGGTATCCAGGTGGATGTTCCGCGGTTTACCTGGCTCCGCCGGGTGGTCCTCGAACGTCTTCTCACCCTGGACCAGAGCGGCCCGTTTCATTTCATCGAATTTGACCACAATCAATATCCGGGCTACGGCGGTGGGGGCGACGATTATTACAATAACAGCGAATATCCTGCGGGACATGCCTATTTCAATCGCGGAGCGGGTACGCCGCTGCTGGTTTCGCCCGAATACAATGCCGACCGCACGCCGGGCTTCAAACATACCCGCGTGCGTGCGTGGCACCTGGGCGCCGAAGGTTCCCTGACCCAAGCCCTCTCGTGGCGCATCCTGTGCTCCGGGGTCGAGAGTTTCGGAAGGCCCTACAAGCCGACGCTCAAAAGGTTGACGGGCGGCTTTTTCCTGGCGGATTTCAGCTATGCTTTCCCGCGCGACTGGAGCCTTTCCGTCGCTTTGGCGGCCGACTGCGGTTCGCTGCTGGGCAATCCTGCGGGATGCAGCCTGTCGGTTACCAAACGGGGCTTGATCCGGTAGTGAACGCGGTGAAAGGATGCCGTCATACTCAGCCACGACGACGGCCACCGGATTCCTTTACCTGAAAAGGGGTATCAAGTAGGTAAGCCTCATGGAAATGACCTGGGAAGAGGCTTTGGAAAAGACATCCTGATGGCGGGTGTTGTAGAAATCGCTCAGCGAATAATAATACCGCCCTTCCAGCAGGAAATATCCGATGCGGGTACGGAGTTCCAGTCCGGGGCCGCCTCCGATTCCCCACTCAAACCTTTTGTCGGCAAGCATGGTATGCTGTTCGTTTCTGTTTTGCGGGGTTGCACCGTTCAGGTTTTCCTCCGTGCGTTCGCTGAGCAGGAAACCGATTTGCGGTCCCAGGTTGACGAAGAAGCGGGTATGGTCGCCGCCAAAATAAATATGCGTCATGAAAGGGAGTTCCACGTAGCTCATCCGCCGCTGAAAACGGTAGTTTGCATTTTCCGGCACCTCCAGTTCGTCAAAGTTTTCTTTCCAGCCCTGTTGCTTGAAATTCAGTTCCACCTGGAGGCCGAGATTCTTTTCCGTAATCCGGCGAAGCGTCAGGCCACCCAGGTATCCCCTTAACAGGTCTTCCTGTACCTTGGGGGAAAAACTGACGGAGGAGAGATTGACGCCGCCCGCTATGCCGGCAGCCCATTCCGGACGGAAACCGCCGTTCTGTGCCCGGCTACCCGAAACGACGGCGAAGGATAGCAAACCGGCTAAAAACACACTTCCGGGCTTCCTCATTCCATGCGTGTAATGGTATAGTCCCGGTTGAAACGGACGATATACAGGTTTGTATTGATGAATCCGCCCCAGTTGTTGACGCGTTCAAAACGAAAACCGGTCTGGATACTGGAATAATTAAGATGCTGTATATTCCCTTCAAAGTTGGCGCCGTATTTGTTGATGGCCGAGATGAAAAACATCCCCGTATCGAATCCTAACATTGCATATTTAGGATACGTCGGGGCCATGTTCTTCTTGTACCAGTAGTTGTATTTGGCATTGAATCCCTGTGCCTCCTTCGACAGGTTATTTGTATAGAAGGAGGTATAGATATGGGTGTTGAGCACGAAGAAGTCTTCCAGGAAATCCGTGTACATCTGCCATTCCGGATAGCCGAACAGGGTCAGGCGGTATGCCGGATTGCTGTCGGCCAGCCTCCGGAGCGGGGTTCTGATTTTGCGGAGGGCCTCGATGGAGGAAGATACCGGTACGATAACGTTCGGTTTGGTCGTTACCAGCAGGGCAGCCAAATCATCCGGGAACGAAGCCGCATGAAACGAAAGTTCCCGGAAGGCGATTTTCCGTTCCCTCATGTCGGCTTTAAAGGTGTTGACGAAAAGCGTTTTTTCGTCCTTGTCGTTCGTATTCAACAGGATGATGTTGTAGTCGGAAAACAGCATACAGGCACGCGCCGTTGCATACGAAAACAAGTACTGGTAAGGCGTATTCACCTGAAAGATACTGGCATTGCTTGAGGTCAGCCGGTCGCATTTCGAGTAGGAGGGGACTACGTATTTGATATTGTTTTTCAGCGCAAAGGCTCCAATCAGTTCGATTTGTTCGTTCGTGACGCCGCCAATCAGCAGGTTCGACCTCTTCAGCGCTTCGTTTTCCAGCGTGGTCCGCAGTTGCTGGTTCGTGTCGCCGATGTCGTGTACGGACAGTTCGACGGACATGCCGGAACTACGCATACTATCTACGGCCAGCAGAAAACCTTCGTAGTATTCCAGGAAACGTCCGGACTGGCTGTTGTTTACCTGAAAGGGCAGCAGGATGGCGATTGCGGCGACGTTTGTCTTCCGGATTTCATTGCGTGCCGCCATCACGGCATTCAGGTCAAATTCGTTCTGTTCGGGCGCAATCGTCACGGATTCCTCCGTTTCCACCGGGATGACAATCAACATGCCGGCTTTCAGTCCCGACTTCAGTTCCGGATTATACCGCAGCAACTGGTCGCTGGTGATATTGAACTGCTTGCATATTCCGTAGAGCGTTTCTTTTTTCCGGATGGTATACTCCACTTTTTTGATGACAGTCTGGGTGACGGTGGTTGGTTCCGACTGGATTTTCACGACCGGGATACGGATGATTCTCCCTGCGACGAAGGACTGGAACGTCAATCCCGGATTGGCGTCCGAGATTTCTTCCGCCGGTATCTTGTAACGTTTGGATACGCCATATAGGGTTTCTCCCGGTTGAATCGTGTGATACACATACGTCTCGTCCTTCCGTTCTTCCGAAAGCGCCGCCACCTCTTTCTGCGGGATTTTCAGCTTTTCCCCGGCTTTGACATACTGCCGGCTCGAAGGATTCAGGCGGTAAACATCTTCCTCGGACACGTCGTACATGAGTGCAATGGAATACACGGTCTGTCCGCGTTCCACCGTGTGATAGAACACTTTGTCGTCAGACCGGGTCTGCGAAAGCAACGGATGCTGCGTCATGAGACACAATGAAAACACGATTAAACAAGTTGTAAGCCCATTCATAACCCTAAAATTTAGGGCAAATATACTATTAGTTTGCGGAACCACAATAAGGGTACCGTTCAATGGGTGTAGGGCCATGTTGCCACGTTAAGGAGAACATTCGTACTATTGTGTAATACATTCCCCAATATCTTTACAGTTGAGGTACAAATAAGGGTACAAAGATGCAATAAGAGAACGAATAACAAGCATAGATAACAATAACTTATAAGCAATAAAAAACCGCTACAATACAGTGTGTTATAGCGGTTATTAGACCTTTGTTACAGGCTTATTTATGGCTGGTTACTTGCCGATGCAGAAGTTTTTGAATATCGTGCCCAGCACCTCGTCAGTCGTTATTTCCCCGGTTATTTCCCCCAGATGGTGCATACATTCCCGGATGTCCTGCGCCACGAAATCGCCCGACAGCCCCCGCTGCAAGCCGTCTTCCGCCCGGCAAACGGAGGCAAGCGCTCCGGACAGGGCTTCGTAATGGCGTACGTTGCTGACGGTAAAATCCTCGCCGTCGACCTCCGGCAGGCCGGCGGCCTCCAGCAGGGCGGTCTCCAGGGCTTCCGTGTTTTGGCGGTACTTGGCGGAAAGGTAAATCCGCCGCGCCGGAATTTGCGGCAGAAACTCTTCTTCCAGTACCTGTTTTTCCTCTGCCGAAATCCGGTCGATCTTGTTGATCGTGATGATTAATTGCTTATCCTTAGTCTTTGGAATAATCTTTTCGGCTATGTTTTCTATCTCTTCGCTAAACTGGGTAGCGTCAATCATCCAGACCACGATGGAGGCCTGCCGGATTTTCTGGTAAGTGCGTTCGATTCCCAGGATTTCCACCTCGTTACCCGTGTCGCGAATGCCGGCGGTGTCGATGATGCGGAACGAAATGCCGCGTATGTTGACCACATCCTCAATTGCGTCGCGCGTGGTGCCGTGAATTTCGGATACGATCGCTTTTTCTTCATTCAGCAGGTGATTGAGCAGCGTTGATTTCCCCACGTTGGTCTCGCCGACGATCACGACCGGAATCCCGTTTTTGATCGCGTCGCCCGCAGCGAACGAGCGTACCAGGCGGGAAAGGCGCTCCCTGATGTCCGACGCCAGCCGCTGCAACTGCGTCCGGTCGGCAAATTCGACCTCTTCTTCCCCGAAATCCAGTTCCAGTTCGAGCAGGGAGGTAAAGTCAAGCAACTGCGAACGGAGCCGCTGCAGTTCGCGACTGAAGCCGCCGCGCATCTGGTTCATGGCCAGGCGATGGGAGGCGGCCGAGGAGGAGGCGACCAGGTCGGCCACCGCTTCGGCCTGCGACAGGTCCATTTTGCCGTTCAGGAAGGCGCGTTGCGTGAACTCGCCGGGCCGGGCCAAACGGCAGCCGCCTTCGGTCAGCAGCTGTAGAATCTGCTGCCGGATGTAGGGCGAGCCGTGGCACGTGATTTCCACCGTATCCTCGCCCGTGAACGAGCGGGGGGCGCGAAACAGGGATACCATTACTTCGTCTATCCATTCGTCGCGACGCCGGATGCTGCCGCGGGTCAGGACGCCGGCCGGCCGCGAAAGCAGTTCTTTCCCCGCCGCATGAGGGAAAAACAGGCGGTTGCAAACGGGTATCGCTTCCGGGCCTGAAACGCGGATGAGGGCAATGCCGCCCGTGCCCGGAGCGGTTGACAGGGCGCAAATGGTTTGGTTCATACGGCTGACAGTTTATAGTTTCGTGTTCCGAGGCCGATTTTTTCGGCATGATCCAGCCCGGCTTCCCAGTGCGTGTCGGGGTGTATCAGGCGGAACTTGTCTTTGCCTTCCAGCGAATCGTCCGGATGTTTTTCGGCCAGTTTGCTGCCCTTCAGGGCCGGCGCCCGGGTCACCAGGTCGGCGCAGGCCTGGTCGAGCGCCACGGGGTCGAAGGAGGCCAGGATGCCCAGGTCGGGCACGATGGCCGCGTCGTTATGATTCCAGCAGTCACATTCCGGCGATACGTCCGTGACGAAATTGATGTGGAAATGCGGCTTGCCGGCCACCACCGCCAGGGCATATTCCGCAATCTTGCAGTTCAGCCGTTCGGAGGTGTCGCCGTCGCCCATTACGGCGCCGTCGTACTGGCAGAGGGCGACGCACTGTCCGCAGCCGACGCACCGGTCGTAGTCGATGACGGCCTTCCGGAGGTTGTCGAGGCGGA
>JAISOP010000202.1 GCA_031275525.1 Tannerella sp. | reverse complement strand
GGAATGCGAAAAACAGACCCGTAAATGGATGGTTTATTTCTTGACAGCTCCTTAACGTGCGAAGCGCACGAAGCCTTGATTTTTGGTTCTTTTTATCAAGAAAAAGAACAAACCTCTATATACAACACGGGAAGTCTAACAAACGACTCTTCCCGTGTATTACAGTAGAAGGAATAGTAGCGGTTGATGATTTTGTTACACAGGAGTGAAAAACTTTTGAGACAGCCTCCCTACGAGTACGACCCAACATTCGGGGGATTGCGGGTCAAGCCCGCAAAAACGGGCGCCACGCCAGGAGGCTTTGGAGACAACCCCCGTTCTGTCGTATGCGTAAGGACAAAAACAACGCAGGCGCCGGAATTGCTCCGGCGCCTGCGTGAGGGTCTCTCCCCGTTTTTTCATCGGTAAAGCGGCCCGTAGGTCCGGCAAGCTCTGTAGTCCGCGCCTTCCTTTTCCATGCCGAAAGCGTTCCAGGAGGCCGGACGGAAGATGTCTTTCTCGTCCACATTATGCATACATACCGGAATGCGCAGGATGGAGGCCAGCGTGATTAAGTCGGCTCCGATATGCCCGAAACTGACGGCGCCGTGGTTCGCACCCCAGTTGTTCATGACCGAATACACATCCTTGAAGGCGTCGTTGCCGGCCAGTCGCGGTGCAAACCAGGTGGTCGGCCAGCCTTTATCGGTGCGTTCGTCCAGTATCCTGTACACTTCGGGATCGACATCCACCGTCCATCCCTCAGCCAACTGCAACACCGGCCCCAGGCCTTTTACCAGGTTCAGGCGTATCATCGTACAGGGCATCCCGCCTTTGGAGAGGAACTTGGACGAGTATCCGCCGCCCCGGAAATATTCGCGGTTGGCGGGCATCCAGGTCGTGGCGTCGAGACAGGCCTGCGCCTCGGCGTCGGTGATTTCCCAGAAGGGTTTCATGACCGGACGGCCCTCCCCGTCGCTCTGCCGACCGGAACCGTCGAGCGAGGCCGCACCGGAATTAATCAGGTGGATGATGCCGTTGGCAGCCTGGCCGGTCAGCTTCTTCCCCGTCACGCGCTCCACGGCCTCCGGACTCCAGTAGGTGCGCACGTCGGCAAAGACCTGCGCCGTGCCGGTCAGCAGATGCCCGAAGAGCATTGCCGTCCCGTTGAGCGCGTCGTTCTCCGTGGCCACAACGAAGGCTTCGCGGATGCCGTTCCAGTCGAACGACGAGTTCAAGATGGCTTCCGTAAAGTCGCCGTTCGGGAAGTGGTCCGTCCACTGGCGCTGTCCCTGGAAACCGGCGGCAATGGCGTTGTGTCCCAACGATTCTTCGCCGAATCCCAGTTCCTTCAGTTTCGGGTTGCCAATCATCAGGTCGCGTACGATCAGGGTCATTTTAACGATAAACTCCCAGTCGGCCTGCTGTCCCTCCGGGTTCTTGACCAGGTCTTTCCGGTTGATCGTGTCTTCCCCCTGCCGGCAGTTCCTCTTCGCCCAGTCAAGCGCTTTGGCATATTCCTCCTGGTCGTAGATACCTTCGTTCATGCGGCGGATGATTTCCACTTCGTCAATCCCTTCACAACGCATACCCAAATAATCTTCGAAAAAGTCGGTGTTGACAATCGAACCGGCGATGCCCATGCAGACGGCGCCGATGGAAAGATATGACTTGCCGCGCATCGTGGCCACGGCCAGCGCGGCACGCGCAAAACGCAGGAGCTTTTCCGACACGTCGGCCGGGATATCCTTCGTGCCGGCGTCCTGCACGTCGTGCCCGTAGATACCGAAGGCCGGCAATCCCTTCTGGGCGTGCGCAGCCAGTACGGCAGCCAGGTAAACGGCGCCCGGACGTTCCGTCCCGTTGAAGCCCCAAACGGCTTTCACGGTGTGCGGGTCCATATCCATGGTCTCGCTGCCGTAACACCAGCAAGGCGTCACCGTGAGGGTCACGCCGACGCCTTCTTTCCTGAATTTTTCCGCACAGGCCGCACTTTCCGCCACCCGTCCGATGGTGGAGTCGGCCACTACACACTGCACCGGCGTCCCGTCGGGATACCTCAGCGTGGAAGTCAACAGGGATACTACACTTTTGGCCATGTTCATGGTCTGATCTTCCAGTGATTCGCGTACGCCGCCCATCCGGCCGTCAATCACCGGGCGAATGCCTATTTTCGGCCATTCACCTTGAAATCTCTTTCTTCTCATTTGATGTAATTTAATTCTATAGATAAAAACATTCCCATAGACCGCAACTCTTTTTTGGAAAGACGGTCTGTTTTGGCCACTAAATTAGCACATAATTTCGGGATAGCAATTCTCTTACGTCTTTTTATGCTTTAGCACGGTATGGTTTTGTGCATTCAGGGAGTGGACCGAAGATATGGGCGCTATCCGTAAAGGAAACCTCTCAAAACTCCCAACGCTACGCTACGCTCCGCAGAGAAAGAAGAGTTGGGGGGGGGAGTAGAGGTTTCCTAAAGGGAAATTTGTATGGAGGACATCATATTAATATGCTGATTGCTTTTCTTTGCGTTCGGCATATTCTTCTCTACCGGCAGGCATATTGGGAAAGGGTGTTTTATGGTTTTCTTTTATTGAGGCGCTTCCCTCGTTGAGTTGTCCTCCGGCGTACCGAAAAGCGTGGCGGAGGTAGCGCTTTCGATTTTCACGCGCACATACTGTCCTACTTTGAAGTTCCGTTTGTCAAAAATAACGACCTTGTTTTGTTCGGTGCGGCCGAACAACTGCTCGCGCGAGCGTTTGGAAAACCCTTCGACCAGTACCTCGAACACCTTGCCGGCGTCGCGACGGTTACCGGCCTCCGAAAGCCTGTTCTGCAACCGGATCAGTCCCTGTAGGCGGCGGATTTTGACCTCTTCCGGCACATCATCGGACAGGTATTTGGCGGCATAAGTGCCCGGCCGTTCGGAATACTTGAACAGGAAAGCAGCATCGAAGCCCACTTCGCGCATCAGCGAAAGCGTCGCCTCGTAATCCTCTTCCGTTTCGGAATGATAGCCACAGAAAAGGTCGGTCGAAAGGCCGCAGTCCGGTAAAATGCGGCGGATGGCGGCGATGCGTTCCAGATAGCCTTCGCGGGTGTATTTGCGGTTCATCACTTTCAGCATCCGCGAACTGCCCGACTGCGCCGGCAGGTGGATGTGCCGGCAGATGTTCCGGTGCTCCGCCATGACGTGCAGCGTCTCGTCGCTCATGTCCTTCGGATGCGAGGTCATGAAGCGGATGCGCAGGTCCGGCGCGGCTTCGGCTACGTATGCCAGCAAGTGCGAAAATCCGACACGCCGGCCGTCCGCCTCGAAACGGTATGAGTTGACGTTCTGTCCCAGCAGGATAACTTCGCGGTAGCCCTTCGCCTGCAGGTCGCGCACTTCGTTCAGGATACTGCCCGGGTCACGGCTTCGTTCGCTTCCGCGCGTGTAGGGCACAATGCAATAGGTACAGAAATTGTTGCATCCGCGCATGATGGAAATCAACCCGGAGATACGGACGCCGCCCGGTTTCTTCAGCGGAATCACATCCCTGTAGGTCTCCTGAGTTGACAGTTCCACGTTGATGGCCTTCTCGCCGCGTTCGACGGCGCCGGCCAGGTTCGGCAAATCCAGGTAGGCATCCGGCCCGGCCACCAGGTCCACGCAGTGTTCCCGAATCAGTTCGTCCCGGACGCGCTCGGCCATGCAGCCCAGCACGCCGATGATGAGCCGTTTC
>JAISOP010000195.1 GCA_031275525.1 Tannerella sp. | reverse complement strand
TGATGCGTCCGGTAGCGGATGCCGTCCCATTCCACCGGCTCATCCCCCGTGTAACGGTAACTGACCTGTATCAGGTCTCGCCCGGTTACTACGGTCGAGGGAAATACGTTGCCCCTTTTCAGGTCTTTCCAGTCCAAGGTCCGGAGGAAAAGAATCATCCCCAGCATGTCGAACGCATCGCCCGGGACGGATAGCGTGGTGTCTATCTTTACCCTTTCCGGCGTGCGCCGCAGGCTGTGCACGAGCGTCTGTTCCCCCGGGTAGGAGAAGGTCAGTTCGTCGATCAGGTAATAGCCGCCTTCGTTTGTGCGTTTCGAGCTGTAGAGCAGGGCGTAGTCCGGCGAATAATAGCACTCCATGGTGTCGCGCATTTTGTAGATGGAGTCGAAGAACTTGCCTGTCCGGAAGGTCAGCCTGTAGACCCAGGCCCTTTTCCCCTTGTACACGGCCGGGCCGAAGGTCAGCCGGCCCTCGCCGGCGCGTGACATCAGGATGCCCCACTTGAAGTAAACGTCGTAAGTTACTACTTCGCCGGCGTCCGGCATCGGGGTACGGGGGAGGTACTGCGCCGCCAGCCCCGGGACGAGTACCAGGCCGCAGCCAAGGACGAAGAGCCGTTTCAGGGCCTCAGAAACCCAGTCCGCCCAGCCCGCTGCTACTCCCCGACTGCGAACGGCCCTCTTCCTTGTAGTTACGCTTTTTCTTTGTGACATCTTTCGGCTTGTTTTTCGTTATCTCCGCCGGTTTTTGGGCCGTGGGCGGCACGGACAGGACGTCCCACGTCTCCTCCACCTCGAAGTTGGCGCGCATCTCATAAAGTTTGGGGGAATAAAATACCACCTCCGGCTGTCTCCCTTCCGCATAGTTTCCCGTATCCCACACGCCGTTCCCGTTGGCGTCCAACACCAGGCGGGCATAGTATTTCCCCGGCCCCAGGTTCATGAAGAGCGCCCCGCCCCGTTCCACGGTCGCCTTCCGTACCGGGGCGTCGCTGGCGTTCAGCAGTTCCACAAAAGCAGGCTCCCTCACGCCTTCGAGGTGGAGATAGAGGTGCCCGTATTCGTCCTTCGACTTGATTCCGAGGGTCGTTTGAAAGGCGTTGTTCCACTTTCCGTAGAGGCTGTGGAGGGCAGCCGAGTCGATGGTCAGCCGGTAATTCTCCCCATATTGCAAGGTTCGCAGGAGGTAGTATTTCAGGATGTCGGCGCTATCTTGCAGGAGGGTGAAGTCCACCGGCCTCCAGAGCGTGTCCTGTTGCAGCTCCAGCAGGAGTTGTTCCTTTGTGAAGCCGGACAGCGGTTCGGTAAAGAGGAGCGCCATCGTGTCCGCCGGTTCCGCCGGAGCGCCCGGCTTGAGTTGCGGGAGCAGGTATTCGACCGGCTCCGGTTCGTTCTTTTTCGTTCTCCGCCGGGCCTGCGCGGGCGGTTGCCTGCGCATGGACAGGCGGAGGGTGTCGGTTTGGGGGCGCAGGATGTTGAGCGAATCGCTTTTGAGGTAGGCAACCTGGAGGAAGAGCGTGTCCTGCTGCCAGACCGTCGAGTCGGCGATCCAGCAGTTGAGGGTCGTATTGCCGTCAAGCCGCTGGGTCAGGTACCATCCGGCTTCAGGCGGGTCGCCGTTGAGCAGCGTCAGTTCGGGCAGCGTGTCCACCGGCGCATTGAACTTCAGGGCAAACAGGTGCGGCTGCGTCCGTTCGGGACGGAGCATGTACTGGCGCCGGAACTTTTCCTTGAAGAGCCGCAGGATAAGGTCATCCGGCAGGAAATGCGTGTAATCAACCATCCGGATGGTATCGACCGTCAGCGAGTCTTTCCAGAGGGTATCCTGCCGGACGGCAAACTCGAAGTAGGGCACGATGAGGGAGTCGTGGAAAGCGATTTCCTCGCCGGGCTGGTCGAAGCGGTAGTCGCGGTTGACGTCGTTCAGGGCATACAGGCGGTAGCTTCCCGGGGCAATGTTACGGATGACGAACCGTCCGCGTTCGTTGGTTTTTGAGGTACGGAAGAAAGGTTCCGTCGTGAAGGCCGAGTCGGCCGGGTTCCGGTGCAACCCCACCAGGATATTGGGCATCGGCTCCAGGTTTTCCGCATTCAGTACGATCCCCGCCACCTCGAGCGAGTCGATCACGTCACCCGTGGAGAAGGCGAAACTGAAGTTCTCCAGCATGTTCTTTTCGTTATTATCGGCAATGGAATTGGTAAAGTCGATCGTGTAGGTAAGGTCCGGCAGGAGCGTGTCCTTCAGTTCGACCCGAACCTTTTTGCCGGCAACCCGGACGACGGGTGGCTTTTTCTGCGGTGGGGTGATAATCACGTTTTCCGACGGGCGTTCGACCTGAACCAGTTCGTCGAAGACGATCTCAATCCTCTTGCCCTCATAGCGGGTGGCATGAAATACCGGCGTGCTACGCAGGAACTTCGGCGGCATTTCGTCGTAAGGCCCGCCGTTGGGCGTCGCCATATTAGCGCAGGAACCGAGCAGCATAAGCGCTCCCCATCCAGCCCACAGCCATCCCGTCCCTAAAGGTTCGAACCCACATTTCCTCATGCGTAACATCTTTATTATTTGCGCACAAAGATAATGTTTTTAGCAGGAGTATTAGCGATTAAGTTGTTGCTGCAGGATTTTTTCCGCTTCGATCCGCTGCTCCAACACTTCGAGGTACGACTGCTGCAAATGGAGGGTGGCATGGTTGGCATCCAGGTACTCCGCGAAATATTGATGTGCGAGGGTGGCCCATTGCCGCGCGTCCGTCAAGCAACCGCCCAACTCGGAGGCCAGGGCCAGATTGGAGGCTAACCGCGCCTTCGCTTTCGGTGAATCCGCCTTTTCATAAAGGGCTTCCCAAATGGCGGCGGCCCTCTCCCAGCGTTCCGCCGCGGCAAAGGCGGCCGCTTCCTTCCAACCGGAATGCGATGAGAGGTAGTACCACCGCGTGTCCTCGCGCCAGTGCGGTACAAAATGGACGTACACCTCCGTCGCCAGGTAGTCAACGACTTCATGCAACAACTGTTCCGGCGTCAGGACGGATATGTCCGCCCAACCGTCGTCCGTCATCAAGCGCGGAATCACCGTATCTGCCAGGTAAATGACGTTCGGCATCGCATCTTCTTCCGGCCAACAGGTGCGCAATATGCCGGAAACTCCGACATGCCACTCGTTTATCTGGTCCAGCAGGGAGGGTTTCCATACTTCTTCATGAATATCAAACAGGAGTTGGTCCAAAGAAATCACCGCCCGGACATCATGCTCTTCGCATAGCCGGCGGATTTCACCGGCGGTCAATTTCTGCCCGGAGGGGAAAGCGCCGTGTGTCCGGTAGGCGCCTTCATACAAACGGACGTCCTCAAAATAAGGCGACTCGGCAATCCGACTGCCTAAGATCCGGCAGAAATCAACGAGGGCGCTGTCGGAGGCAATCTTAAGCGAGTCGGACGATTGGCGGATCGTAGAGGTGAAGGGCGCTTCCCGCTGTGCCGGCGCATTGTTGAGTATCAGGACTTTTTTCACGTCCCCGGGAAAGGTTATGCTCGCCGGGGTGTAGGTTTCAATGCCGAGGTATCGAACCGAACTGCACGATAGCGCCCACCCACAGCAGGCCATCAAGCACAGCCCGGAAAGACCGGTCGCCAAACGCAAACGAGGGGGGCGCCTTTCAGGTTGTTGCATAAGAAGGAAGGTTTTGTCCCAATTGCCTCAGGGCTTCTTCCAAGGTCTTGATTTTAGATTCCGCGTCTGCCTGTTTCTTCCGTTCGTTGTCCACGGCTTCGGGCCGGGCATTTGCCACGAACTTCGGATTGCCGAGTTTCTTCTTTACCGAGGCCAGAAAGCCTTCCAGGTAACGGAGTTCCGCTTCGATCCGGGCTTGTTCCTCGTTTACATTCATCCTGTTGCCCAGCGGCACGGCATACTCGGTCGTGCCGGCCAGGAAGGACACGGCGCCAGGCGACTTCTCCGCTACCGGACGGATTTCCGACAGGTGAGCCAGCTTTGCAATCGTCGCATCCAGGCAGGCGTCGTATGAACGGTCAGCCACTTCCAACACCAGCGCTTCCCTGTTCGGCAGATTCTTCTGCAAGCGTATCGTCCGGACGGCGCCAATCACTTCCCTGGCACGCTCGAAGGTTTGCAAAACGGCTTCCCTTTCTTCCCGGCCGGCGGAGTCCGGCAGCGGCAGCGGGGCAATCATGATGGACTCGCCGGCCTGACGGGGCGAGAGCGCTTGCCACAATTCCTCCGTGATAAAGGGCATAAAGGGATGCAGGAGGCGCAGCAAAGCGTCAAAAAAACCAAGCGTTTCGCGGTAGGTTCGGGCATCAACCGGCTGCCCGTAGGCGGGTTTCACCAGTTCGAGGTACCAGGACGAAAATTCATC
>JAISOP010000003.1 GCA_031275525.1 Tannerella sp. | reverse complement strand
TATTTGTGCAGCAGGAATTTGACCGCAAACATGCCGAACAGGTGGCAAAGGAAATCGGCGCCCGGATAGTGACCATCAACCCGCTGGACGTGCACTGGCACGAACAGATGGTTTTTATAGCGCAAAGCCTGCTGTGAACCCCGGACCGGACGATGGAAAAACGAATTGAAATAACGCAGATGACGGCAGCCTACGATCGGAAAACGGTGCTGCATGACGTGTCGTTGACGGTCGGGGAACGCGATTTCCTGGGGATCACCGGCCCGAACGGAGGGGGAAAGACCACGCTGCTCAAGGTGATCCTGGGACTGATGAAACCCTCGGCGGGGCGCGTATGTTTTTACCGCGGCGGCCGGCTGGTTCCCACGCTCGGGATCGGCTACCTGCCGCAGGTCAACCGCATAGACCGGCGTTTCCCCATATCCGTGCGCGAGGCGGTGGCCTCGGGACTGATGGCCGGCAAACGGCCGTTGCAGCGATTCTCCGCCGCAGACGGGCAGCGGATCGAGGAAGTCCTTGCGCAGATGGGGCTGGAAACGCTTGCCAAACGACCGGTCGGCGAGCTTTCCGGCGGCGAACTGCAGCGCGTATTGTTGGGACGCGCCATCGTGTCGCAGCCGGAGGCGCTGGTGCTCGACGAGCCGGATACGTACATCGACAAGGCCTTCAAGCAGCGGCTCTATGCGCTGCTGGACGACTTCAGCCGGAGGGCGGCCGTTATCCTCGTCTCGCACGACCGGGCGGCCATGCAGTCGCGGGTGAAGCACGTCGCGCACCTGAACGGGACGCTACAGTATTACCCGGCGGAAAGTTATCCGTGGAACGAAAACGGTTGAATCGAAAATATCGGAAAAGATGGAATCATACGACGTCATTATCATCGGCAGCGGCCTGGGCGGTCTGGAGTGCGGCTACATCCTGGCCGGACACGGGATGAAGGTGTGCGTGCTGGAGCGCCATACACAACTGGGAGGATGCCTGCAAACCTTCCAGCGCGGCGGCGTCCGCTTCGACACCGGTTTCCACTACGTCGGCGGACTGGGGGAAGGCCAGCCGCTACACCGGCTGTTCCGCTATTTCAGACTGCTGGACCTGCCCTGGTACCCGCTGGACGAGGCCGCCTTCGACGAGGTGGCCATTGATGGCAAGACGTATGCCTTTGCCAACGGCTACGAACGTTTTGCCGATACCCTGGCGCAGCATTTTCCCGCCCGGCGCGGCGAACTGGCGGCCTATGCCGCTTTCCTGAAGCGCGTCGGCGAACGCCTGTTTGATGCTTTTGCGCCCGGCAATGCCGATGAACTCTACACCACCTCCCTGTTTGCGCAGCCGGCGTATGACTTCCTGCACAGGGCGACGGACGACCCGCTGCTCCGCCAAGTCCTTTCGGGTACGTCGCTGAAAATGGAATTGCGTGCCGACACGCTCCCGCTCTACGTCTTTGCACAGATCAACAGCGCCTTTATTCAGAGTGCCTGGCGGCTGCGCGGCGGCGGATCGCAGATTGCTGAACGGCTGGCACAGCATCTGCGGGCAATGGGGGGCGAGGTGCGGACGCGGGCGGAAGTGACGCGGCTGACGGAGGCAGGCGGACGCCTGGCGACGGTCGAGGTGAACGGCGAGGAACGCCTGGCGGCACGCTGGGTAATCTCGGACCTGCATCCCGCCCTTACGCTCTCGCTGACCGACGAGACGAAACTGTTGCGGAACATCTACCGCAAACGGATTGCCTCGCTCCCGAACACCTGCGGAATGTTTACGCTCCACCTCCGGCTGAAACCGGACTGCATACCCTACCGCAACCGGAACCTGTTCGTGCACGAAAGTCGTTCGGACACCTGGTACGACCGCCCGGAAGACGGCCCAAAGTGTATCATGGCCAGTTACTATCTGCCCGAGACCGGCTCATACGCGCCCGCGCTGGACCTCCTGACGCCGATGTCCTGGAACCAGGTGGCGCCCTGGAAAGACCTGCCGCCCGGCAGGCGGGGCGAATCCTATGTGCAGTTGAAAACTAACTGGGCCGAAGCCTGTATCCGGCTGGCCGCCCGGCAGATTCCCGGATTGCGCGACGCGATCGAAAAGATGTACACAAGTACGCCGCTTTCCTATGCCTCCTACACCCATGCGGTCGAAGGTTCGGCCTACGGCATCCGCAAGGACTGCACCCGGCCGATGTACACCCTGCTCACGCCGCGAACACCTATTCCCAACCTGCTCCTGACAGGACAGAACCTCAACCTGCACGGCATATTAGGCGTCTCGGTGACCTCCTTTTTCACCTGCGCCGAAATCCTTGGCCGCGAAACGGCCATAAAAGGACTGGCACCAAGCGAATGAAAAAGGATTGAAGCGATCAGCCGCGCCACCCGGTATGACATGACTACGATAATAATTGACTCATGTTACGCAGATACGTGAAAATTCCGTGGAATTTTCCTTCCTGGAGTGTAAATGACGAAAAATTCCACGGAATTTTCCTTCCCGGAGGAGGATTTCCTTCACCTCTTCAATGGGCAAATCCGTCAGGTCGGCAATTTCTACAATCGACATGCTTTTACGATAGCATTTGATGGCAAATTCAGTACGATTTCGCTTTTCGCCGATGCTGATGCCGCGTTCTTCGCCGCGCTTTTCCGCTCTCTCTTCTGCAAAAAGCACGGCATCCCTGACGTCATGATATTCCATTACACTTTTCTTGTATGCTTCCATCTCTTCCGAATTTAATCTGTTATATAATGCCAAATGAAA
>JAISOP010000007.1 GCA_031275525.1 Tannerella sp. | reverse complement strand
AAACGCGGCAACGTGTGTTCAAAATAAAAAACCGTGTTTTCAAACCAACCACGTACCGGGAGAATCCAACCTGGTATGTGGATGAAACGCGACAACGTGTTTTCAAAATAAAAAAACGTATTTTCAAAACATCCTCGTACCATGACGTTTTGAACATTTACGAGTTTGAAAAAATCTCCTACGTGTTTTCCGCCTTCATTTCGCCGGAAAAAAATGAGTCATATTCAAAAACCAATTCATATTCAGAGTAATGGAAAATCTATTCACCCTTGAACGCAACTGCAAAACGCTCCCGGTCATCGGTGATACTCCCGTAACTTACTCCGGTATCCGATAGTTTTTTCTTTGAATTGCTCGCCGTTTTCAAGTCCCGTTTTCCCCAAACAAATGCTACAATCTCACCACTTTCTCTGTGATAAACATAGATGAGCCATACCTTGCAACTTTAGAGTTTCCCTTTATTTAATCTCTTTAGGATTTGAAGTGTTTACAAAAAGTATATCGCTCATGTCTTTAAAATCGGTAAAGAAATTCATTGGTTCATGTTTCAGGCGATCTTCATGGAAGCCGATAATTGTCAGCGCTGCATGTGAGGAATGTTTTCCCACTACATCACAGAATTTATTGCCTTCGTCGATCATGATAAATTCAATGTTGGCAAGCGTAATGGGTAATCGTCCTTCGGCAATCCGTTTTTCCAATATTTCTTTTATTCCTGAAAAATCCTCTTTTGTACTTGTCAGGAATATCTTCAGGTGACTTTTTTTCCAGTCGGGGTGTGACATGATGATATATCCCAGCAGTATCATAAAGTTTGTGTTCTTCCCGTCATGTTCGCGTATCCATACATGTATTCCGTTCCGGAGTTTCATGAAATGTTCCGAGATAGCCAGGATACCGACATCAAAGTTCCCGGCGCGTACGAGATTTACATTACTGAGAATATGGCGTAATTCGTCGGGATAACGTTTGTCGTATTCAAAAATTACCATGTTGTTTTCCATTCCTGAAATAGATGGCGTTTGTATGACTTGCGCGATGGCCGAAGTGTATGAGGGAGAAATCATGGTATCGATGTAGAGCGTACAGCAGCTATTCCGCGTATTGTTAATGAGTTGTTCCTGTACAAGTTTTGATTCTTTATAGGTTTGTTTACTGTAGTACCCTTCTATCAAATGGAAGTATGTGCCGAAGCCATGCCGGTAACTTATCCATTTCATCAATTCCAGGACTTTTTCCCGTTCGAAAGAATGTGACGATATGCAGATCGCGGCCGGGCGCCATTCCTCGTTATCCATGTTCGACTGATGCTTTTGCATATAGACCTGCAGTTGCCGGTTTAACTGGAACAATGCGCCTTTGAAGATGTTCACCAGTCCTTTACCGTCTTTATTATACTGCTCAATAAAAAGATAAATCAAAACGATAACGCCATAAGATAAGATGGTGTAGAAAGGGTTTATCATGAACATTACCCACACCGATAACAGGAAACCGGACAGGGATAAAAACCATTTTGACTTGAATCGCGGGCGGTAGGACGGGGGCGAACCGAAATGGTTGAGGAATGAGTTGAGGCATAGTGTGCCGTAGGTTATCAGGAAAAACATGGAGATGATTCCCGCTACGCTGTTTACATCGCCTAAAAAGATGAAAACCAATGCTATTGTAAAAGATATCAGGGATGCGTTTTTGGGTTCGCGCGTTTCGCCTTTTCCCTTTGCCAGGAAGCTATTTAAACGTTTGAAAGGGAATGTCCTGTCGGTTGCAATAGCCTGAAGTGTGCGCGGGGCGACGATCATGGAACCAATAGCCGACGACGATGTGCAGGCGGCTAATCCGAGCGGGATAAAGACGGCTCCGAAGAAAGCTATTTTCGAAATAATCATCTGATCCGTCAATAAGTCCGTTTGGGATGCGGAAATGGAAAGTTTCCAAACCACAATCACATAGACAATAAGTCCGGTGAATGTACCGAGCATCGTCCCTATAGGGATTGACTTGCCGGGATTACGCAAATCTCCGCTAAGTCCTACGCCTGCCGTCATTCCGGTAAATGCCGGAAAGCAAATGGCGAAAATGACGAAGAATTTTTCTTTGTTGAAAAAACCGAAGTTATTACCCACAGCAAGCGTTGAGGCATCCGCCGCTTCAACCGGTTTCCCCAAGAAAAACAGCAAAAGCGATATACACAAGATAAAATTGACCAGATACAGTAATTTCATCCCCGAACCGGAGCCTTGTTTCAAAATAACGTAAGCCAGTATAAAAAGGGTAGGGATACTTATCATCTGTTTAGGCAGATTGATGTCGAATTGTACTTTACACCAGTCATAGAGGAATTGGAACGATTCGGCGAATGCAATAATATAAAAAGCAATACTGATTGTTTGTGAGAGGAAAAGCGTTATCCCGATCGTTGAGCCGATTTTCAATCCGAACGAGCGGGAGATGATAAAATATTCGCCGCCACCTTCCACACGCGTATTCGTTGCAAGTTCGGAGATGGCCAGCGCCGTGGGTATCGTAATCATGTGGCCCACCAGGATAATGCCGATTACGCCCCAGAAGCCAATCGTACCGGTCGCAAAACCGAAACGTAAAAACAAGATGGCGCCAAGAATAGAAGATATTGACGTAAGATAAACGGCAACCGTTCCGAATCCATCCTTACTTTTTACTGCATTATTTTGTTTCATTGAAGTTGTATTTTGAGGAGGCAAAAATACGGAAAATAGACGAGTTTATGTCTTCCGTTTTTTTATAAATTACAAACTCTGCGCCTGAGCGGTGAATTTTTGTTTTTCGGTATCGTCGTAAAATTTCTTCCTGTGCCCCCCCTTTTTATGGTATTAGGAATCGTTTTTGCAGCCGGTCCGGAATTGGTAAAAGGCGTTGTTCCAGGGAAATACTTCCGGTTTTCGTCCAAAGAAAATTCGCCGGACCGGAAGAGCGTAGCGCCGGCAAACGCCGCAGCCGCTATTTTGCGACAAAATAGCAGATGTGCCCGTTTATGTTATAGCCGGCTGCGTGAGGAATGACATGAAAATTATATCCGTTTATTTCGCATATTTTATAAGCAATTCGTCTTCCAGGTCGAAAATCGTCAAAGCATGTTTTATCCTGTCGAATAGATCCTTTGCCGAATATGAAGCTTCCACAAAATACGTGTCGCTTATTGGCACAGGCCGCCGCAGGACTGATTTTTCTTCGTTTTTTGAAAGTTTGATTTTGGTTCCCATATCTGTCGTAAAAAATGTTTCGGGCTGAAGTTCAAATAATCTTTTGAATAGCTCGACATAGTATTCGGTAAACGCGGTTTTCTCTATTTTTTCATCACAAAAAACCATGTATTCAACCCGTTTATATGTAGGGTCTTCCGCGTCGAAAATATTTACTTCTTCACTGTCCGGCGTCACCTCGCCGGCGATATCGGGGTATTCCCGGATTTTTAAAGAAACGTTCGGCTATCAGGTCAAACCGCTTTTCAATCGCCGACCTATTCCAGCTGTCAAGCGTTGCGAGATGCTTGTTCAGCCATAATCGACCGGACTTGTAGCCTGCATTTCAGCGAAGGTGTCGGGTTTTACACCTGTTAAGCGCCTAAACTCTTCCGGTTTATAATTTTTGATCTTCTCGTCCATGTTACAGGTTTAACCGGAATAGTACAGGTTTATTCCTTTGTTTTGCCCAATGGCCGCCTAAGTCGCCCCCATTGTAAAAGAGTAGCCCGCTCCGTGAAAAGAGCGGGCTTTTTTTATCACTCCACTATTTCCGGCTTCGGGTCGTTCCATACGGAGCGGTCGTTCAGGAAGGCTTCCGTAGGCGTGTAGATACGCAGCGTAAGGTTAAAGGCCGAGTCGCCGGTAGGCAGCCAGTTGCTTTCCCGGTTCTTGCCGGGACTCTCGCGACTCAGGTAAAGGTCCAGCGAACCGTCGGCGTTGTATTGAAGCGCGTCCCGGTCGCCAAGGGCATAGCGGCGAAGAGGGTTTTCAACCAAGTAGCGGTCTGGGCCGTACACGGTGTACGACCAAAAGGACTGCGCCGGCGGTAATTGACCCTTCCCAAAGTGAATGCGGTAACGGTTCTGCCCCTTCAGCGGTTCGCCGTCCGCATCCGTGTAATAGGAATAGTAAACCGCTTCTTCGGGAGGCAGTGCACCCAATCCCCGGTAGGCCACGAGTGCGCGGGTGTTGTAGTCGGTATGGTAGTCGCCGAGTTTGGCGGCGGGGTCGAAGGTGACTTTGCCGAAGTAACCCTCTTTGACGGGCTTCTCCAATTCCGCATAGACGTCGGCGGGAACCTGCTTGAGGACTTCCTGCGTTTGCGGGTCGAAGGCGGAGAGCGAGAACCGCAGGCCTGCGCCCACTCCGATCGCGGCCATGCGCCGTACGATCACGCTGTCGGCCTCGGCCGGCGGATTGTCCGCCAGCAGGGCGTTGGCATAGTTAAAGAAGTCCTCTACCGGGAGGCTTCGCACCACCTCTACGACCGGTTTACCCTGGGCCTCGCCGGGCGGGAAGTAGAGCCGGTGCGGAGGCTGCGGGTCTGCCGGGTCACTCTCCTCCAGCCAGGCCGAAAGAGGTTGGAGGACGATTTGCCGTTGCAGGGGCAGGACAAAGTCCCGCAGGTCTTCGGGGCTGTTCACCTGCACACGCCCAATGGCCCATACCAGCGTGGTGGGCGACTTGACCTGCGTCAGTCCTCCGGGCACCTCGCCCGTCCAGCCGGGAGGTGTGACGAGATACTTTTGGGCCTCCGTACCGGTCGTGCGTTTGCCGGGCAGGAAGAAGTTGTTTGTCCAGGCATCCTGCAAGGGAAAGACATAGTAACGCCCTTTTGTATCGGGCCATTCGATTACGACAGCCTCCTCGCTCAGGTCCAGGAAGGCGATGGCATAGTTGGTGTCGTTATTGGGCGCCACCACCTGCCGGAAGGTATGGTCCGGAAAGCCGTCGAAGACATGCAGGCGGTTGTCGGGCAGGGGCGAGGCGACCCGCGTAACGTCCGTGTAGATCAGCGGCGTGAGGAAGAGGTAGGCCTCGCGCGCCAGCGCCGTCGCTTCCTCTTTCGATAGCCCGGTTGAGTGGTTCCCCGTGCGGCAGGAAAGAAGAAATACACCCGTCAAGAGGGTGTATTTCACTATAAACCGAATCTTTTTCATTGGCATGAAGTTACTTTATTATTTTATCCGCCGCCTTGGGGTCTGCATTTGCCCCGCCGGTGAATTTGCCGAAAAGGTGGGACCAGTTAATGAGCGGATACAGGTTGTTTTCCTCCGCCTGCCGGTCGAACAGGGCTTGGAGTTCGGCCAGTTTCTGCGGGTGTTTATCCGCCAGGTTTTTGCGCTCGTTAAAATCTTCGTTCAGGTTATAAAGTTCCCACTGCGGAGCCTGTTGCGAAGCCTTTGCCAGCGCCTCGGGCGAGGTTTTCCCCTGGCGCAGGAGGGCGAGGTCGATGAAGTTAGGGCGATAAGCAAACGACGCCTTCCAGCCGTCCCGGTAGATCGAGCCTTGTCCGAAGATATAATAATACTGCACGGTATGGCGGGAGGCGGCCGAGGGTTGGTCGAAGGAGTAGAGGAGCGAGGTGCCCTGCAGGGGGATCTGTTCCACGCCGCGGATGACCTGGTGGGGCCGGAAGCCCAGCAGGTCGATGGTGGTGGGGAAGAGGTCGATCACATGCCCATACTGGTTGCGGATGCCGCCCTTTTCGCGGATACCCTCCGGGTAATGAATGATCAGCGGGTTACGGGTGCCGCCTTCGGAGTTGGCGTCCGATTTCCAGAGGCGGAACGGTGTGTTGGCGGCCTGCGCCCAGCCCAGGGGGTAGTTGACGTTCGTACCTTCCGGTTCGCCGATTTGGTCGATACGCGCCAGGTTTTTGGCCACCAGTTCGTCCTCGGTAGCCGGAGCGGTCGAGAGGAACTCGTCCCGCGTGATCGTTCCCTGGAAATCCCCCTCCTTGCTGGCGCCGTTGTCGCCGATCAGCAGGAAGATAGCCGTATGCTCCAGCTGGTTCAACTCTTCGAGCGTGCGGATCACGCGCCCCACCTCGTAGTCGGTGTAGGTCAGGTAGGCGGCATAGGTCTCCATGAAGCGTGCGTAGAGTCTCCTGGCCTCGGGCGAGAGGCTGTTCCAAGCCTTGATGTCCGGGTTGCGGTCGGGCAGCACGGCGTCGGCCGGGATGAGGCCCAGTTTCTTTTGCTGTGCGAAGACCTTTTCGCGATATACGTCCCAACCTTCGTCAAACTGCCCTTTGTATTCGTCGCGCCATTTCTTGGCCACCTGATGGGGCGCGTGTACGGCGGCGGGCGCATAGTAGAGGAAGAACGGTTTGTGGGGTGCGGCGGCCTTTTGCTTTTGGATATAGGAGATAGCCTGGTCGGTGATTTGCTCGCTCAGGTGCCGCCCGTCGGGAGTGACAAAGGAGTTATCCTCCACCAGTTGCGGATTATACTGGTCGGTTTGGGAGCCGAGGAAGCCGAAGAACTTCTCGAAGCCCTTGCCCGAGGGCCAGCGGTCGAAGGGGCCGGCGTCGGTAGCATCCTCGTCGCGGGTGATGCCATACTTGCCCACGGCAAAGGTGTTGTAGCCATAATCGCGCAACGTTTCGGCAATGGTACCGGCCTCGGCGGGCAGGTAGCCATCCCAGCCGGGGAAGCCGGCCGACATGATTTGATGCGCAAAGCCTCCCATGTGCACGCGGTGATGGTTGCGGCCGGTGAGCAGCGCCGCCCGCGTGGGTGCGGAGATGGCGCAGGTATGGAAGTTGGTATAGCGCAATCCGTGGTTCGCCAGCCGCTCGAAATTGGGCGTGCGGATGAGGCCGCCGAACGCGCTGGTGGCTCCGAAGCCCACGTCGTCGAGCACAATCCAAACCACATTCGGTTTGCCTTCGGCAGGATTGGTACGGTCCGGCCAGGATTCGCCCGAGGCTTCATAGCTCCGGTTCACCGTGCCGTTGAATACGGAAGTGTTGACAAGCTGGCCGTTTCCCTGCATTGGGATTGCCAGCGCCGCCAGGCCGATAGCGCCTGTCAGGGCGGCGGATGATTTGATCTGTTTCATTTTCTTTTCTGTTTAAAATCCGGTTTGATATTTCTTTATTCATTATTTATTATACTCCGGCTATTTCGGAGAACGCTATCTCACGTGCTTTTTTCATTTCCGGCTTCCGGAGACTTCTATATCACGTGATTTTTTCTTCCCCGGCTTCCGGAAATTCCTATCCCGAACGTTTTTTTCATTTCCGGCTTCCGGAAATTCCTATCCCGAACGTTTTTTTCTTTTCCACTTCGTGGAAATTCCTATCCCGCGCGTTTTTTTATTTCCACGAAGTGGAGAGTTCTATCCCGTACGCTTTTTTCATTTCCACGAAGTGGAGAGTTCTATCCCGTACGCTTTTTTCATTTCCACGAAGTGGAGAGTTCTATCTCGTGCGCTTTTTTCATTTCCACGAAGTGGAAAGTTCTATCCCGTACGCTTTTTTCATTTCCACGAAGTGGAGAGTTCTATCTCGCGCGCTTTTTTCATTTCCGGCTTCCGGGGAATCCTATATCACGCGCTTTTTCCATTTCCCAGTCGAGGAAATTTCTATTTCGTATTCATTCGCGTCCATTCGCGGACATTCGCGGACAAAAAACTAAAATGGAGAAAAGTCCGCGAATGAACGCGAATTTCCGCGAATGATTTTTTCGTTTTTATTAAGGAGAGTGATGTCGATTGACGATGCTTGTTCCAATTTTTCATTCTCAATTCTCCATTCTCCATTCCCCTCAGTATCCCGGATTCTGCCACAGTCCTTCGGGATTCAAGTCCCGTTGTTCCTGCGGAATGGGATAGAGGTAATTTTTCTCGGATACGGCGCTCTTGAACTCCACCTTACTCACCTCTTCCACCAGGATACCCCAGCGGACCAGGTCGAACCATCGTTTACCTTCCTGCACAAACTCAAAGAGCCGTTCGTCCTGTATCGCCTTGCGGAAAGCCTCCCGGCTGAGTCCGCCCAAATCCACTCCCGGCTTGGCGGCGGGCGAGGTGTAGGGCAGTTGTCCGAAAGCGCGGCGGCGCACCTGGTTGATGGCCTCGTAGGCAGCAGCCGTGGGGCCGTTGTTTTCCTCGTTGAGCGCTTCGGCCAGGATCAGCAACACCTCCGAATAGCGGATGAGGGGGAAGTTGACCGGATCGCCCGCCCGCTGGGTGTAGGGCTTGGCAAGGTCGCTCACATACTTGATGAACAGTGCGCGGGGGAAGGTATAAACCACCGGCTGCCCCGAGGCATCGACGCCCGTTACCCGCTGCTTGACGTAGGACACGTCGCGGCGCGTATCCAGGATTGTACCGTTGTCAACAAAGCGGCTGTAACCGATTTCGTCGCTGGCCGGGATGTCGGCCGGTTCGATGGGCACGGTTCCAAAGTACGACACCGTGGCCAGCGTATTCCCCGTGTTACCGGTCGCGCCGCTTTGCCCGTTTTCAAACTGGATGGAGAAGACATGCTCCGGCCCGTTTTTCTTGTCGGGTTTGGTAAACAAGTCTCCGAACTCCTCCTCCAGTTGATAGCCATACAGGGCGGCATGAGTAACGAGGTCCTGTGCCGTTTCGCGCGCCTTGCCCCATTCCTTGCGCGTGAGATAGACGTCGGCCAGCAACGCTTTGGCGGCGCCGCCCGTGGGACGTCCCGCATCGGTTGCGGCATAGGTGGCCGGCAGGGCCTGGGCGTCGCTCAAATCCCGGATGATTTGGGCGTAAATCTCCTCCTGGGACGTCCGTCCCACCTTCAGCGCTTCGTTTTTCAGTTCCTCCGCCTCGTGCAACACCAGCGGGGCGTCGCCCCAGAGACGTACGACGTTGAAATAAAGCAGGGCGCGGATAAACTTGGCCTCGTTCACCAGCCGTTCGCGCAACGCCGGGTCGCCGCCGGTAATCCCCGGTATATTATCAATAGCGATGTTGGCGCGGTTGATCCCGTTGTAAATCTGCTTCCAGGCCAGCGCCACGCGGTCGTTGCTTGCCTCGATCGCCAGGCGGCTGATGGATTGCACATGGTAGTTGGAAGCCGACGAGCCGGCGGCCGCATAGTCCGAACCCATATCCGTGAGGAAATAAAGGTTACGCCCATAGAGCGCCTGTTCGCCCTCGCTATAAGTAAGCGCCTGGTAAACGCCGTTGAGGGCAGCCAGGGCGTCGGCGTCGGTTTGGAAGAACTGCTGTTTGGTGATGGTGCCCGCCGGTTCGAGGTCCAGGTCGTTGCACGACGCCAAGGCAACCACTATAAACAGGGAAAATATACTCTTTTTCATTGTTGTCTTTTTCTTATTGTTGTTCATATCCAATCACTAAAATGTTATTTCGATGCCGGCCAGCCAGCTCCTGGACGACGGGTAAACGCCGAAGTCAATCCCCTGGTACAGGCTGTTCTGTTCATACGAATTGGCTTCGGGGTCAAAGCCGCTGTACCCGGTCAGGGTGAAGAGGTTTTGCCCGGTTGCGAACAGCCTGATCCTTTCGATGCCCACCGTGTTCCGGAACCCCGGCAGCGTATAACCCAGGGTGGCGCTTTTCAGCCGCGCGTAGGAAGCATCCTCTATCAGCCGGTCGCTGACCACGGCGTTGGGCACGTTGGTGGCGCGGGGATAGTCGGTCGAGGGATTCGAGTCCGTCCACCGGTCCCTGAATCCGCCCAGCACGTTATAGTTCGTCGTGGTAATTTCCAGCTGCGACCGCAGGGCATTATAAAGTTTGTTGCCGTAGCTGCCCTGCACCAGGACGCTCAGGTCAAAATCCTTCCAGGAAAAGGTATTGGTAAAGCCGAAGGTGAATTTGGGTTGGGCGCTTCCGAGAATGATGCGGTCGGCGTCGTTGATGACCTCAGCCTCGCCGCCGTGGTTCACGTACTTGTGGTCGCCGGGTTTTACGCCGGTGGTCCAACTGGGCGTTGGGATGGCGGACAGATCGTCGCCGGCCTGCACAATCCCGTCGGTCTCATATCCCCAGAAGGTCCCCAGGGCGTATCCCTCTTTTACGATCAGCGGGTTGAAGCGCCCGATGTTGCCGTTGGGCACGCGCGGCGTGTAGGAATCCACATCGTCGCCCAGGCTTTCCACCCGGTTTTGGTTGCGGGCGAAGGTCAGGGCGGTGTGCCAGTTGAACGACTTCGCTTTCCGGCCGCTGATCACCTCGGCATTGACGGTCAACTCAATCCCTTTGTTTGAAACGCTGCCCACGTTTTTCAAGCCCTGCGAGTATCCGCTCGACGTCGGCACGGGCACCTCCACCAGCAGGTCGGAAGTGAGCTTGTAGTAAGCGTCCAGGATCAAGTTAATGCGGTCGTTCAGCAAGCCAAGGTCGAATCCGAGGTTATACTGCGTAGTCGTTTCCCATCTCAGGTCCAGGTTGGCAATGTTCTCGGGGGCATATCCGCTGACAATCTGCCGTCCCAGGCTGTAAAGCACGGGCGAATAGCGGGAAAGGTACTGGAAATCCCCTATTTCCTGATTGCCGATACTGCCGGCGCTGAGCCTGAGTTTGAGGTTACTGACGGCCTGTATATCCTGGAGGAAGTTTTCCTCGTGCAGGTTCCACGACAGGCCCAGCGAGGGGAAGTAGGCCCACTTGTTCCCGGTGGCGAACCTCGACGAGCCGTCGGCGCGGAACGAAACGGTGGCGTTGTAGCGATTCCTGTAGGAATAGTTCACGCGCCCGAGCCACGAGACGAGCGTCGAGGTAACGGCGTCGCTCGAAGGCTGCGAGGGCGATCCGCTCCCCAGGTCGTTGTATCCGGTGATGTCGTTCAAAAAGTTGGTAGCGCCGGCCAGCGCGCTTTCCGTATGGATATTTTCCGTTGTATATCCGCCCAGCGCCGTCAGGTGGTGGTCGTTGAACGTCCGGTCGCAGGTCAGCGTCAACTCCGTTTGCCACGAGCGGGTGACGTTGTTTCCCACCGACCCCAGTCCCCGGGTGTTCAACCCGCCCGACGTGTAGGAGGGCGCGTAGAAATTCTGCTTCGCATGAATCAGGTCGGCCCCGGCGTTGATTTTGGCAGTCAATTCGGGGAGGAGCTTGTATTCGGCAAAGAAATTCCCGAACGTGCGGTTCACGTTCGTTTCGTTCGTCGTCTCCTTCAGGTCGGCGATGGTGTTCTGATTGAGATTATAGACCTGGTCGAAGTGATAGCTTCCGTCGGCTTCATAGATGGGCGCCACGGGCGGCGCTCCCAGCACGCTGACAAAGGCGTTGGTACCGGAATAACCCCCGCTGATGTCCGGAACGCCTGACTGCTTCGAGGCGCTGACGGAAAGATTCAGTCCTGTTTTGAGGCATTCGCTCAATTGCCGCTGCAAGTTGGCACGCAACGCGTAACGTTCAAACCCGCTGTTCACGATCACGCCCTCTTGGTTGTAGTAGCTACCCGAAACCAAGTATTTGGTTTTCTCGTCTCCGCCCGAAAGGGAGAGCTGGTGATTCTGCGTCCAGGCTGTGCGCAGGGCCGCCTCCTGCCAGTCGTAGCCCTCGCCGATCGCGTCGATTTCCGCCTGCGTAAAGGGCGTATTTGAAATGGCAAGGGCCGCGTCGGAAGTAATAATGTCGTTGCGCAGCAAAGCCCATTCGCGACCGTTGAGCAGGTCTAATTTCTTGCCGATCACGCTCTGTCCCACACTACCGGTGTATTGGATGCGGTCTTTGCCTTCGCCTTTTTTGGTGGTCACCAGGATGACGCCGTTTGCCCCGCGTGAGCCGTAAATGGCCGTAGCCGAAGCATCCTTGAGCACTTCGATCGAAGCGATGTCGGCCGGGTTGATCGTAGCCAGCCCATTCAGTCCCGCACCCGCATAACCTGTGCCGGCAGAGGTGGCGGCGTTGCTGTTGTACATGATTTGCCCGTCGATGACGTAGAGCGGTTCGTTGCCGCCGGTGATGGAGTTGCCGCCGCGGATGCGGATGGAGGAGGAAGCGCCGGGCTGCCCCGAACTCTGCGTCACCTGTACGCCGGCCACGGCGCCGCTCAGCAAGTTGTCGAACGAGGTTTGCGGCTGTTCCAGGTTCACCTTCGGCACCGAGGCCACCAGACCGCTGATGTCGCTCCGCCGTTGCGTTCCGTAGCCGATGACCACCACCTCGTTCAGCAGATTCAGGTCCTCGACCAGCGCCACCACGAGCGTTTCGGCAGTAGCCTCATAGATGTCAATCTCCTGCGACCTGTAACCGATGTAACTCACCACAATCGTGGTGGGCAGGGAGGGCACATTCAGGCTGAACAGGCCGTCGATATCCGTGACCGAGCCGGAATAGGCCTTGTCGTCTTTCAGCAAAACACTGGCGCCCACAACGGTCTCGTTGCTGCGTTTATCAACGACTTTTCCCCGCAAAACAACTTTATCCTGTCCGGTAGCCGGAATGAGGTAGCCTCCGGCAGCAAGTAAAAAAAGAATAAAAAGCGGAAATCGTTTGTGACTTCCGAGAAAAGGAATTAACTTTGCCATACCTAACATAATTTTTTTAGGAGAGTACCCCTTTCAAACCATTGCAGACGGAGAAAAAGGGGTACTCGTTTTTTGTTAAACATGGCGCAAAGGTATTGGCTTCGGTTCCCGGTTGCAATACCACGTGTGAGGTATTTTAATTCAAAGATTCAATTATTCAATCATTCAAACCTCTCCCCTGACCCCTCTCCACAAGGAGCTACTGTTTATACACATTTTTCAGGCCGGCGTTTTGCGCCGCCGGTTTCCACAAACGATCGCAGCCTCTCGTCTCCGTCACCGCTCCTGCCTGCTATATCGACTTTTCTCTCTACTTAGTAGAAATACTTGCCTGCAACGTTAGTAAGCGCTCTACTTGATAAAAATACTTGCTTGCAACGTTAGCAATCATCTCTACTTGGTAGAAATACTTGCTTGCAACGTTAGCAATCATCTCTACTTAGTAGAAATACTTTCGATGCAGCATTTCGTTGAACAGCGGTAAGAGGAGAAAGAAAAACCGGCCATGGATGACTTTCAGAGAATATGCGGGGAGCTTCCGATGTGCGATTTTTCTGTCGCCGCGCGTAGCATCCGTTTCGGCGGCGGCAATCCAGAACCCGGCGCGGAGGTAGGATGCTTTGCCCTGCCGCCGCCGAAGCGTGGACGCTACGCGC
>JAISOP010000288.1 GCA_031275525.1 Tannerella sp. | reverse complement strand
GCCACCCAACTCCCCGGCTTTCACCACGCCCGGAATATCTCTCGTGCACCGGATGCGGAATAACTTTACTCCCTCATCAGTTGTCATGCACTCCTCCGTCAATTCATAATGTCTTTCTTTCATAATTCCGTTTTTTCTTTCTTCTAAAATTTCTAACAAGTCGACCGCATTGAGTTCTGTATAGCCGTTTTCAGGCTCGCGTTTGCGGACGTCCAGGCGATTTTTTCCAGCATCCACCGCCTGTAATCCAGCGGCGTATCGACGATCCTTTCCCCTTTGTATTTGCCGAACGGCATGATTTCCAACGGCTTTTTCGCTTTGGGCGTTGCCGCTTTCGACAGTTTTTCCTTCAGGTTGTCGCGGGTAACGCTTCCAAGCTCATGAATCGGGATGCCGGACAGGAGTTTGCCGTCCGTACCGTACATGCGCCACAGCCTGTCCTTTTCGAATACGATGTCCTCGACTTTGCCGAAACGATCCACATTGCCGGCCAAGTCGATAATCAGGCAATCCCTTTTGTTTGCATCTATACGGGTACCGCGGCCCACGATTTGATAATACCGGGATATGGAAGCAGTCGAAGCGCCGAAAACGATGCAGTCTATTTCCGTGTAGTCGAATCCCGTCGAAAGTACGCTCACGTTGAAAACCACGCGGATTTTTCCGCTGCGGAAGTCGTTGATCGCCTTTTCCCTTTCGTCTTTTTTCATATCGCCGTAAACGGCAACGGAGTTCGGGTATTCGACCGCCATTTGCCTTGCCTCGGCCACGGACGGAACAAATACAAGGATATGTTTCCGTTCGGCGTGCGCATCCAGTTGTTGCGTAATTCGGGCATGGATGCCGTTGCTTTCAAACGCCCGCACAACGCTCTCCTCGGTGTATTCGGATTTGGTCGAGTTGTAAACCAGCCCGGAGCCGTCAAACCCCGTTGTTCGGTACTCTAATTTGCTCCAAAAGCCCAGTTCTACCATTTCCCGCACCTGACCCACGTGGATAATCTCCTTAAAGAAATTACCCTTTTTCGACCGGCTCGTAAGCATTTGCAACTTTGAAAACCGGTTGCCGTTCAAATCCGTATTCTGCTGCAATTTGACCGGCGTGGCGGTGATGCCCAGCACGTGCGTTATGCCGCTTTCCGCAAGGAATTTACCCAGCATACTGTCGGCTTCGCGTGGGTACAAATGCGCTTCGTCAATGAGCATTTTGGTAAATCCAAACTCCCTGAACACTTTGCCGAGATTCTTGATACTCCCTATCGTGGCATAAGTAATTTGGTTTATCTCCTTTCGACCGAACGAGGCGGAATAAACGCCGGCCCGCACCTCAAAATCGTCTCCGCAGAGCGCAAGGTACTTTTTGTAATTTTGTTCGAGCAGTTCTTTACTCGGCTGTAAGACCAATAGCCTGTCTCCGATGCTTTTGGCCGTGAACGCCGTCAGAATGGATTTCCCCCAGGCCGTCGGCAGCACGATCAGGGAAGGCGCGGGATTCTTTGCGTTAAAGAAGTCGATCGCCTTCCCGATCGGCTCGGTCTGGTTTTTACGCAGCGTAATCATAACTCCTCGTTTGAATAATAACTAACCTTTTCATCCGGGATGAAAACCTCCGCAATGTTCAGTTCCTGCACGTTTTTGAATTGCCGGTAAATACGGTCGAAGTCGTCCCGTCCGAAAACGGCTTTTACCGCCTGTATAGCCTCTTCAAAGGAGAAAGCCTGAACGAGGACGTTGCGCGAATCCGTTTCCTTTTCGTCACCGCTTTCTTCATCCTCGACGGATGACCGGATTTGGCATTTGTACCATTTAACCCGCTGTCTGCCGTTTTTCTCGTATGCTTCCCGCTCGGTGTCGTAAACCTTTATCACCCGGTTGTATTCCACCTGGTTTACCTTCACAAGCTCAAAAATGGCTTCTACATTTACTTCAAAGTATTCCGATATAAACGTTTCGGCTGCCGCCGGGCTGTCCGCCATTACGATATAGCTGCGTTTCTTCCGATTGCCTTTTTCGTTCACCTTCAGTATCGTTTCCCAGAGGTTCATGTACTTTTCCTGGATGCCGAGTATCGGAATGTTGGATACGCGAACCGTCTTAATCCCGTTCTCAAGAAGCGTCGAAATATCCATTTTCGTCAAAAGGACGCCCTTTTTAATAAGCACTTCGCTCACTCCCCCGGAACGTATTTCACCGGTTTCTTCATCCGCATAATCTTCCGTCTGAATTATGCTCTCGTTCCGCGTCAGGTATAAGCCTTCGGCTTCTTCCGCGTTTACTGTTTTTTTAATTAATTCCATTGCACTTCATTTATTTATTTATTGTTTGTTCTATATCCACTGTCCATATTTTTCCAGTTCGTTTTGTATATACGCTAAAAATTCGTCCTCATTGGGCGCCGGAAGGTAAATCCCCGCCTCCTGCGACGCCCAGTTCCGGAACCGCTCGATCGTGAGGGTCATTTCTGCCGTCGTCAGGTCGGCGGAGCTTCTTAGCGCCTGTATCTTGCCCAGGTATTTATCCTCCTTTTCGACGATAAAGATTTCCGGATTGACCAGCCTTTTGTAGTAAAACTCCTTGACATAATCCGACCGGTTACCCGATTCGGCGGCAAACAGTCCCAGAATCAAATGCAGGTAG
Organism: Tannerella sp.; assembly: GCA_031275525.1. Taxonomy (GTDB): domain Bacteria; phylum Bacteroidota; class Bacteroidia; order Bacteroidales; family Tannerellaceae; genus Tannerella. The sequence continues at coordinate 3,518 of JAISOP010000288.1, read as the reverse complement.
CTGTTCTGCCTCACCGTCCGCTTCTCGGTCAGTTCCACGTTCGGCGTTCGCCGGCGGATGTGGTACTCGACGCGGGTGCGGAAACGGGCAACATCCATGTCGGTAGCAAGGTTGAATTTCATCCTTCGGATTCAAAAAATTGCGAAAAATCCGGACGGTCGTACAGGTTCGTAACCTTTCCGCCGTCCTCGATTTTCAGCGCCACGTAATCCCCGTAGCCGTCTTTCGGCGGAACGGCACGGTTCGGTACATAATCCCCCTCTATTGAAGCGATAACCGCCCCCTCGCCGTCCAAAAGGTAATAAAACCCTTCATCACAGACTTTCATCTCAAAGCTTCCCGTCTTTCCATCAGGCCAATTGCGTATAACGCCGCTCTCCAGATCGATCACGGCCTGCCAGCGGTCATAATCACCGTAGCACGTCCACTTTTCAATCATTGATTTGTCCAGGTTTTCCCGCCTTACACGCAGCGGAAAATCATTCGGAATGTCCTCTTCGCCATACCGCACGGGAATGTCGATTTTCAGAAACCTGACCTCCTTTTCTACTTCTACTTTTACTCTTACTTTCATCTCTCTTTCGTTTTTGCTATTTCTTATAGTACAGTTATCTGTAACAGTCTTTTATCTGTTGAAAAATCATCCCTCTTTCCTTAATGAGGGCAATCGTGTTTTCGTCGCGCTCAACACAGAATTTAACATATTCGTTTTCCAGGATTTCCCGGTTATAATTTTCCGCGTCATCGTATGAATAAACCGCCAGGAATACTAAGCTGGCCCAATCGAGACCGGTGCAATACAACTGTTCCTGTATCTGGTTAAAGTACTTTCCGTACACGGGCTTTTTGAAATCGACGCCCTTTTCCGAGATCAGCAGGAAGTCGTCGAATGAACAGGTCTTCAATTCCTCGAACTCGACGACTTTCCCCTTCTCTATCCGGGCGAAGTCCAAACTGCACCGGAACACGTCCATTTCGGACGACTCGACCACATACTGAGGATACCAGCCCTCCGGCAGAACCAGAAAATACCTGTCCTCCAGAATAGCGCCTGTCCGAAGCGCATCTATCGGGCTTGCCTTCGCGTTGTAATACGGCTTTTCGCCGCTCACAAAGCGCCGCATCAGCGCCGTGTGCGCCTTTGTTTCCCGGCCCGCCAGCAGGGCGGCAACGTCCCCGCTTCCTATATACATGGTCTCCTTCACAGCAGGTTCTTCCTTTTCAGGTTATTATATACCGCCTGAAGCTGCGACGACGTCAAATCCTCCATCTGTCCCGCGTTGAAATGTTTCAGGACATTTTGCAGGTACGGAATGTTTTTGTCCATATAGGAAAAAACGGCATCCCGTATGCTGTCCTTATGAGTCTCCGCCTGCGGAGCCGACGCCTTCGCGTCCGGGTCTTCCCCGGTCGCTATCTTGTAGGCATTCAGCAGCGAATATTTCCTCGCATAAGTCGACGCCTTCCCGAAGCCCTTGTCCCCCGAATCCAGCCCGTGACCCAGGGTTTCCACCTCTATGAAGTCCTCCGGCTTTTCCACGTCAATAAATTTGGTGGTCATTCGGACGATAAAGGAATAAATCAACTTGTCCTTGTCCTTATCCGCCACCCGGATCACTTCGCTATGCAGAAGTTCCTGTCTTACCGGAACCGAAAGCAACCGGTATTTGGCTTCCGCCTCCTTCACACTTTTCGTCACCGTGAAGTCGGATACCGCTTTGTATCCGTATTTTTCAGTCCCCACCTGCATATCCTTTTCAATCGACATGATTTCGGTAGCCACTGCCTGTATCTTTTCGTATAAGTTCATATTTTTTGTCTGTTTTGATTCAAATAATGATGCTTTTAATATCCGATTTCAGCCGTCGGGCGCTCCGTCCCCGCTGTCCCCGTTGTCCCCGCTGTCCCCCTGTTCGGAAACCCGAAACGTTCCCTGTGGCGTTCCAACCATTCCATGTAGTGTTCGTGTTCGTCGTCGCACCACTGATGTTCCTCCTCCTCCATCTCGGCCTCCTCGTATCCACTCTTCAGGAAGTCCAACTCCTCGTTGATCATTCCGACAATATCCTCGCGACTGTCCACATTATAGAGGATGCAAACCTTCTCCTCCGGCATCTCACGGATGGCCCTTATTTCTTCTTCCAACTCCTCCATATCGGAAGCTGTTTTCCATGCCGGTTTCTCCCATGCCATATTCATACAAGAAACATTAAATCGTTCACGTCCACCTCTACAAAGTATTTTGTCCGGGGATAGCGAATATCCACACGACCCGTATAAGGATTCATACGCTCTACCTTCGCCACTCCTGCGTCCATATCCCAACGCCAGAACACCTTCGTCCCCTTTTTAATCTTTTTCATTGCCTTTTTCATTGCCTTTTTCCTTTGAATTAGTTATTCTCAATTAAAATCAATGGCTAATTGACTGTTATTCATCTTCTTTTTTTAATACTACCGTGTTCGGAAAACTTCCGGCTTTCGGGCAATCCCATTCCGGAAACATCGGGAAAGAAAGAACGGCATAATCCTGATTGTCTATCATGTACCGCTCCTTTATCAAGGACTTTCTTTCGCTCATCAGCCGGGTTATCGAAGTGTCTATATCGTGGATTCGGAGAGCAATTTCGTTTCTTCTTTTAGCGCTCGCCTGTGCCCGCCTGATTTTTGCATCGAAAACCGCAATCTCTTTCAATTCCAATTCTTCCCACCTGATTACGAGCTTTGCACGTGCTTCGTCATTGAATTTGGTCGCGATGTAAAGGCATTCCGTTTTTGTGAGTTCAAACATCGGCCTTTTCTCACCTTTAACGTCCTCAAAAGTGAGGACGTTAAATTTCCGCCCGGTAACTTTTACCCATGCAGGCTCCATACTACGTATTGTCCTTAATACATTATCATGCCTCTTGCCCGTACGTTCGGCTATCTCCAAGCTCGTCATCGTCTTCCCGTCCCGAATGGTTACTAATGATTCCATGATCATGATTTTTTCATAAGTACTCATACAGCGCATTGTAACATTCCAACTTGTATTTGATAACAAGCGGTCTCGAATCCTCATTCACGCGGGACGTGTCAATCGATAGCAGCCAGCCTAAAATAAATTTTAGTGGGAGGCAAAACATCTCCCGCTCTTTTCCGTCGGCGGCAACTGCTCGCACCAAACTGTTTCTTGTACCCAAAATTTCATCACGTTTTATGCGTTTTCTTTGAGAATCTACATCAATCCCCAGCGCATCACAAATCGGTTTAATCGGTACCGGTCGTTCCGCATCATCCCCGATAAGGATACTTACACCGTTTACTTTTGCAATTAGAATCGTTTTCATAACACATTCTCTTTTATAAGTCCTTCAAATACTTGTTTAAACGCTCCATCCAGCCACGCCTGTTCGCGCAATTCAAAAGAACGGTCGCCCAGGCAAACCACAATACCGACACAATCGGCGCCCACAGAGGCGAAGCATCCATATCTACCGTACACAGCATAAAAAGGGACACTATCCAGTTGGATGCTAT
>JAISOP010000287.1 GCA_031275525.1 Tannerella sp. | reverse complement strand
AGATATTAGACGAAGTGGTAGTGGTGGGCTACGGTACGATGCGCAAGTCGGACGTAACCGGTTCCATCTCTACGGCTAAAGGCAGCGACATCGTCAAACTCCAGGCCTTTAATGCGCTGGAAGGATTGAGAGGAAAAGCCGCCGGCGTGAACATCTTCTCCAACACCGGGCAGCCGGGCGGGGAAGTGCGCGTCATTATCCGCGGTATCTCGACCATCAACGCTTCGGCCAGCCCGCTGTACGTAGTGGACGGCGTGGTGATGTCGAATTTCCAGTTCCTGAACCCCAATGACATTGAATCCATCGAGGTATTGAAAGACGCTTCCTCGGCCGCTATCTACGGGGCGCGCGGCGCCAACGGCGTGATCCTGGTAACCACCAAACGCGGCGGCAATACCGGCAACCGGGCAAAGATTTCCTACGACGGATCCATCTCCTCCAGTTCCATGCTCCGGTATATGGAAGTGATGGACGCCAACGAATGGATGTCCGCCTTTAAACAGGGCCTGGAAAATGCCAATGCCTGGCAGGGGAAAAACTTTACCACCGACCTGTCGCAAATCTTCACCGACCCCCGTTTGTTCAATTCCGACGGCTCGCCCAAGTATAATACCGACTGGCAAAGGGAAGCCTCGCGGACGGCCGTTTCGCACAACCACCAGCTCAGCATTCAACGGGGCGACGCCAATTCCTCGGTCGGCGCCTTTCTGAACTATACCGACCAGCAGGGCGTCTTGCTTAATTCCTATTTTAAGCGCGTGAATGCCAAACTGGCTTACGACGACAAGCCCACCGAATGGCTCTCGACCGGTATTAATTTAATGGTCAATCACACCTGGGGAAACAGGACCTCCGACAATCCCTACGGACAGGGCGCCCTGCGTACCATGGTGGAACAGTTGCCCTTCCTGCCGGTTATGCTGGACGGCGAATATACGCAAACGAACATCATCCAGACCACCGCTATTCCCAATGACCGGAACGACCCCTCGAAGGGCACGCAGGGATTCGGTCCCGAAGGCGTGGGCAACCCGGTGGAATTGCTGGAGCGGATGGAAGCCATGCAATATAAAACGCAGATCTTCGGTAATGCGGCCTTGACCTTCCACCTCACCAAAGACCTGGATTTGAAAACACAGTTCGGCGTGGACTATCAAAACAGCCGCAATGCCAACTATACGCCCTTTACCCCGCGTCCGCTGATCAATCAAAGTTCGACGGGTTCGGCGTCCGGCAACAACGCCAATACGCTCTACTGGCAGGAAGAAACCTTCCTGACCTACGACAAGACCCTGGGCCTGCATCATATCAATGCCATGGCCGGTCTCTCCTGGCAGGAACGCCATTACACGTATTTCTCGGCCACCGGAACCAATTTCACCGATGACTTTTACGGATACTACAACCTGGGAAAAGGCACCGACCGTCCGAGCGTGAGCAACGACTACGACAAGTGGGCGATGAACTCCTACTTCCTGCGTGCGGCCTATTCGTATGACAACAAATACCTGGCCACAGTGACCGGACGTATCGACGGCTCGTCCAAGTTCGGGGCAAACAACAAATATGCCTTCTTCCCGTCCGCCGGTCTGGGCTGGCTGGCCTCCAACGAAGGCTTTTTGCAGGGCCATCCGGTGATCAGCCGGTTAAAACCACATGCGTCCTACGGTTTAACGGGTAACTCCGAAATAGGCTCCTATGCTTCCTTAGCTGCCGTCAGCCAGTCGAATACGATTATCGGCGACGCCCTGCATGTCGTATCCTACCTGGACAATATGCCCAATGCCAATTTGAAATGGGAGAAAACCAGCCAGTGGGACGCAGGCATCGACCTGGGCCTCTTCAAGGACCGGCTCAACTTCGAGTTGTCGTACTATTACAAGTACACCACCGACTTGCTGCTCAGCCGCCCTGTCCCCGAATCCACCGGCTATACCTCCATCACCGACAACGTGGGCGAGGTTTCCAACCGGGGTGTGGACTTGCTGATCACCGCCCATCCGGTCAGCACGCGCGATTTCCACTGGACCTCCACCTTGAACCTGAGTTATAACAAGAACCGGGTGGAGAAACTGGACGAAAGTTCATCGGTCGATGCGATTACCGGTAAGCGCCAAATCCTGACCGACGGCTTTGTGGGTTATGAAATGCTCATCCGCGAGGGGGAAGAACTCTCTACCTTCTACGGCTACAAGCGCGCCGGCATTTATGACGGCAATCCCGCCAACTGGGACGCTACCACGATGAACATCCCCGGCACCATCGGTGAAAAGGTAACCTACAAGGAACGCCAGATCCTGGGCAACGGTTTGCCCGACTGGATGGGGTCGTTCATCAATAACGTCAATTATAAGGGATTTGATTTGACCCTGGATTTGCAGTTCTCGCTCGGCGCGGACATTATGCAGGAGTTTTTCCATTCCACCGAAGCGCGTTTCCTGACCAGCGGTATCGACCGCCTTTACCGGGAAGCCTGGCATCCGACGTTGAATCCGACAGGCACGGCACAGGCCATCCGCCTGAACAACTTCGGCCAGGGTTCCAACAACGCCGCCGACGACACCTGGGTGGCCGATGGGTCCTACCTGCGCGTGAACCTGATTCAGCTCGGTTATACCTTTAAACCCGAATCCCTCCGGAAAGCCGGTATTTCGGCCCTTCGCCTCTATGCGGGCGTGAACAACGCGTTCCTGTTCACCGCGTCCGATTATTTGGGCTACGACCCGGACACTTCCACCCGTTTGGGGGATAACAAGTGGGGTACCAACCGCCAGTTCTTCGCCTATCCGACGCCGAGAACCGCCACCTTTGGCCTCAATATTACCTTTTAATTCACCATCATAAATAAGAATGAAATGAAATCGTATAAGAAATATATACATGTCTTTTGCCTGTTTATGCTCGCTTTAGTGACGAGTTCATGCGAAGATTTTTTGGAAGAAAAGCCGCTGGATTCCAAAACCTCCAACCAGTTTTGGGCTACCGAGTCGGATGCGCTGTCGGCTGTCAATGCGCTGTATTTCGGCGGGGTTCCCTATTTGCACAACACCGACGTGGACGGAGGCTGGACGCCGAAAGCCACCATGTGGGGCGGCATCATGTCGGGCCTGTTTGTCGATAAGCGCAAAGACAGGGTCTTTACCACCGCCTCCGAAGGCTGTAACTTCAACATCGAATCCTTCGACGGCACGGCCTACAAGCTATGGCATGAGTTCTACAAAGGCATCTCGCGCGCCAACTTCGTGATCGCCAACGTGCCCACCATGACGGAGGTCCTGGACGCGGCCACGATCAAGAACTATACGGCGCAGGCTAAATTCTTCCGTGCATACGGGTACTTCTGGTTAGTCAAGGAATTTGGCGACGTGCCCTACATCGACGAGCCGTATGTCTCGACCGACGGCATGGCGAAGGAACGGGTTCCCGCCGCAGAGGTGTATCAGAACATCGAGGCCGACTTGCTGGAGGCCATCGACGGTTTGACGGACAAGGCGTTTTACGACAACGGCTGCTATGTAACCAAAGCGACGGCGCAAACCCTGCTGGCGGAAGTGTACCTGCAATGGGCCGGTGCGCCGCTCAACGGCGGAGCGGCTACGTACGGCAAAGCGGCTGCGATGGCCGAACAGGTCATCAACGGCGGCCGTCACGCGCTGGAACAGCCCAACGGCAGCAGCAGCGACCTCCAGTCGGCCTTCAACGTCATTAAAACCACCAAGTCGTCGAAGGAAATCATCTATGCCAAAGAGTACAACCAAAGCAGCTTCAATGTGGGTAACTCCTACGCCTGCCGTTCCATCGGGACGGACGCCTTTCAGTGGGGCGTCTTCCATCCGGGGGGCGATGTGCTCTACAGCGCCTACCTGCCTTGCGATATGCTGATCAACAGCTACGCGCCGGAGGATGTGCGCGGCATGGAAAAGCAGTTCTTCTTCAAGGAATATACCGATGCCGACGGCAACGATTACACGTTGAACAACGTGGGCAACTGGGCCTGGTTTGATGAACTGCCCCTGATCAACGGCAAGGACGGCGACAACAACATGCCCACCTTCCGTTATTCCGAAGTGCTGCTGATTGCCGCCGAGGGCTATGCGCGGACGGGCGACGAGGCCAAAGCTCGCGGCTACCTCAACCAGGTACGCAAACGTGCCGGTTTGCCGGACGAGACCTCGGCTACCGGCGACGGGCTGATCAAGGTGATTCTGACCGAGCGTTTCCATGAATTTCCCCTGGAGTTCAAAATCTGGGACGACATCCGTCGCACGCACCTCTATCCCGAAGCCGACGGCAACCAGTCGGGTACGCTCAAATGGACGCCGCTCGCCTCGGCAGCCATCCAAAACAAACCGGACGGCAACACCCGCGTAGGCGCCATTCCGGAGTGGGCCTTGCTCTGGCCGCTTCCGTTAAGGGAGATACAGGCGAACCCGTTATTAAGCCCGCAAAACCCCAACTGGAACTAACCCAGCGGCGCTAAAGCGTGAAAGAGGCCGTCTCGAAACCCTGTCATCCCGTGCCAACACGGGATGACGGGGCCTTTGAGACGGCCTCTAATTGTATCACAAAGCCTTTATTTCTTGATAGCTCCAGGTTTTGTGCATTCAGGGAATAGATCGAATCCTTTAAGCCTTTTAGGTCTTTTAGGGTTTTTAGGTCTTTTAGGCCTCGGTGGAACCGAACTACACAGAACCGGTCATTCGCGGACCAAAGCCCGAAAAAGACACGCATACCGGGGTATGTAAGGGTTTATTTCCGGACAGTTCCTTCGCCTTATTCCTTATTTTCATGGGCTTGGAAATCGCGGAATTTTCATGTAATTTTGCGTGCTGAAACAGAACAAAGATAAATCGTTGAATGAAATGATAAAAAGTGAAGACCTCCCGTATCTCCCACAAGACCGGATCCGCGCCTTTCAGGAGAAGAAACTCTCGGAAACGCTGGAATATGTTGCCACCCGGTCACCCTATTACAAGGAACTGTTTGCAAAAGAGAAGATAGACGTCTCGAAGATTCGGCGCCTGGAAGATTTACAACACATTCCCGTGACCACCAAACAGGATTTGCAACTCCGCAACGAGGCGTTTCTCTGCGTACCGCCTTCGGACGTACTGGATTACGTGACGACTTCGGGCACGCTGGGCGAGCCGGTCGTTTTTGCCCTGACCCGCTCCGACCTGGAACGGCTGGCGCTGAGCGAATACCTTTCATACCAGTTCTGCGGGTGTGGTAAGCGCGACATCCTGCAACTGATGGTCACGAACGACCGCTGTTTCATGGCGGGACTGGCCAGCTTGTTCGGCAGTTTCCGGTTCGGTTCGGGGATCATCCGCTCGGGTAACGGGATTCCGGAATTGCAGTGGAACCTGATTCGCCGGATTCGCCCGACCGTATGTGTCTGCGTGCCGTCATTCATCCTGAAACTGATTGAGTTTGCCGAAGCAAAGGGGATTGACTACCGCCGGTCGTCGCTCCAAAGAGCCGTCTGCGTGGGAGAAAGCCTGCGCACCAACGAACACGGATACAGTGTCCTGGGAGAGAAAATCCATGCCCTCTGGCCGGAACTTTCCCTTTATTCCAATTATGCGTCCACCGAAATGCAGTCCTCCTTCATGGAGTGTGAAAAACAGTGCGGCGCCCATCACAAACCCGACCTGACGGTGGTGGAGTTCTTGGACGACCGGAACCGGCCTGTCCGCGAGGGCGAGCCGGGCGAAATCACCGTGACCACGCTGGGGGTGGAGGGTATGCCGGTGATCCGCTTCAAAACGGGCGACCTCTGCCTCCATTTCGGGGAACCTTGCGCCTGCGGACGCAACTCGTTGCGGTTAGGCCCTATCCTTGGACGCAAGGGGCAGATGATCAAATACAAGGGTACAACGCTCTATCCGCCGGCGCTGTACGACGTGCTGGATAATATCCCGGAGGTAAAGAACTACATCGTGGAGGTGTACACGAACACCATCGGCACGGACAGTATCAGCATCCGCGTGGGGAGCGCCGACCACAGCGAAGCGTTTGTGAAGCAGATGAAGGACCTGTTCCGCTCGAAGATTCGCGTAGCGCCGGACCTTATTTTCGAGCCGGTCGAACTGATCGCCCGGAAGCAACTCCCCCCCACCAGCCGGAAACTGATTAAGTTCTTTGACTACAGAGAGGGCAATAAGGGATGAGGCGGATCAAAGCTGTTTTTTTCGATATAGACGGGACGCTGGTGAGTTTCAAAACCCACCGCGTTGCGCCCTCGACGCTTGCCGCGCTGGAGGCCCTGCGGGACGGGGGAGTCAAGGTTTTTGTGGCCACGGGACGGATGCTGCCGATGATCGACGTGCTCGACGGGATTCCGTTCGACGGCTACATCACCTACAATGGCGCTTACTGCGTCGATGCCGGCCGCAGGAACCTTATTTACGAGTGTCCCGTCCCGCAGGAAGACCTGGAAGCGCTGGTGCGTCACCTGGAAAAAGACCCTTTCCCGGTAGCTTTCATGCCGGAAGATGCCATCACCATTAACTACGTGGACGATGTGGTGAGGGAGGTGGCACGGCTTGTCGATGTGTCGCCGCCGCGCGTGGAAGACCCGCGGGAGACGATCCGCAGGGACGTATTCCAACTCTGTCCCTATGTGGATGACGAAAAAATGCGGTACCTGGAGCGGCATGTGCTTCCGCACTGCCAGTCGAGCCGCTGGATGCCACTCTTTGCCGACGTGAACGTGCGCGGCGTCAGCAAGCAGACCGGCATCGACCGGATGTTGGAATACTACGGCCTGAACCTCGACGAAACTATGGCCTTCGGCGACGGCGGTAACGACATCCCCATGCTCCGGCACGTAGCCGTCGGCGTGGCGATGGGCAACGCGGCCGACCACGTGAAAGCGGCTGCCCACTACATAACCACACCGGTTGACGACGACGGCATCGCACAGGCGTTCCGCCATTTCGGAATGCTGTAAGGGGCTGTCAAAAACATCAATTCAATGATTCAATGATTCAATGATTCAAAAAAACGTGTCTTTTGAATGATTGAATGATTGAATGATTGAATTTTTGAATCCACCTTGCCGTTTTGTAAGCTAAGGAAAATAGTTTACATTTGCGTCGGAAAAAAAAACCGATTATGAAAAAGAAAATTATTTTTATAGGGATGTTAGTTGTAACAGGATGCTTCCTCTTTCCGGAGCGTAGCATGTCACAGACAACCACGTCTCCGTTTGGCGTATCCATGCATCTTAATGGCGGGGAAGAATACAATCATATACCGGAAAACCTCCGGATGCTGCGTGCGGCAGGTATCCGATGGGTACGCACCGATTTTTCGTGGAGCGCTGTCGAAGGGCCGCAAGGCGTATGGCATTTTGACGTGCTCGACCGGGTGGTGGCCGAAATACAGAAACAGGAATTGCAGATTCTGGCGCCCCTGTTATATAATGCACCCTGGGCAACCCCGGCATACAAACACCTGGACGCCTGGCTCACGTATGTGGAAAAGGTAGTCACGCGATACAAAGACAAGGTGCAATGCTGGGAAATCTGGAACGAACCGAACCTGTATCCCCGTTTCTGGGACCAACGCAACGATGCAGCCAACTATGTCCTGCTGCTGAAGGCCACTTACCGGAAAATAAAAGAAATAGCCCCCGATGCAATAGTCGTTCACGCCGGCATGGCCGGTATTCCGATGGAATACATCGAGCAGTCTTTTGCCGAGGGTTCCGGCCGGTTTTTCGACAAATTCTCCGTTCATCCCTACCGTTCGTGTATGGACACATGGGAAGCGACCGACCTGTTTTGCGAAGATATTGACAAACTACGCGCACTGATGGCTAAATACAAACTGGAACAGAAAGACATCTGGTTTACGGAAATGGGCATCTCCACCATGACCGGTGTCGAAATCAAGGACCGGGAAGTGTTTCACGAAGCTAAAGAAGAAACCGGCAGGGACTGGAAAGTCGCGATGATTTGCGACGACGATTTCCCGGTCGATGAATCCTTCGCCGGGCAAATCCTCCCGGCCTTTTTTCCGGCCGGCTTCCAAGTGGATTCCATTCAGATACCGAACGTGCAGCGGACCCACTTGCCTGCGTATGATGCCGTGTTTTTTCCGCCGTCCGACCCTTTCCCGCTGCATATCAACCAGTCTCTTATTCCCTACCTCACGCGCTACCTGAGAGCGGGAGGCAAGGTGTATTACTCCACAAAAGACGGAACGGTCTATTATTACGGCGATGCTGTGGAGAAAGAAGCCAACCAAGCCGTTTTTACCGCGCAAACGATACTACTTTCATTGCGGTTCGGCATTGAGCGTTATTTTTATTACGAATTTGAATCGCCCGAAGAAAGCATGTTCGACCGGGAAGACAATTTCGGGCTGACCGGCAGTGGACTGCGTCGCAAGCCGGCGTACGATGCGTATGCCACCATCGGAAAACTCTTCCCCGAAGGTTCGGTGACGGACATGACCGTCGCATGGAAACAGAAGGACTGCTGCGTAGTGAGCTGGCAACAGCCGGACGGACTGCGTGTCTGGGCCGTCTGGACACCCGAAGGTGCGCGGCAGGTGAACGTCAAAATCGGCAAGGGGCTGAAACAGGCGCTCAATCACTTGGGAGAAACGCTTCCCTCGGTCACGGAGGCCACCGGCACACTCGAAATCAAACCCTCCGTCACCTACCTCACAGGTGCGGCCACATTGGATATACAGTAACGAATCAAATAAATAAACCATTTCAATTGAATTAAAAAGAAAGAAACATGAAAACAAAAGTATTTATGCTTGGATTATGGGTTGCAGTTTTCGGTCTGTCGAGTTGCAACGACGAAAAAGAAGTGACGGTGACGGATATTACCGTTTCCCCGTCCGAAATCCCTGCAATGGAAGTAGGCGAAACGATTGAATTGACGGCAGCCATTACGCCCGATCATGCAACGGAAGACCTCCGCTGGGAGGTTTACGACAACACCATCGTCTCGATTGAAAGCCAGGGCCGGAAAGCCATCCTGAAGGCTGTCGGCTCGGGAACAACACGGGTTTTTGCCACCAACAAGACGGGAATCGTCGTCAGCGAAGAACTTACGGTGAAGGTCAACTCCTCGGAATACGCCAAGTTTGTGGTTGGCAGCTACCTCGGTACGGCGAATGTCAAAGGCGCTCTCACCGCCGATCTCTCCGGCGTACAAGTGAAAATGGAGCGTATCGCGGGTGAAAATGCGCAGGTGAAACTGACGCTTGTCGCAGTACTGCCGAACATGGGCGAGTTGACCATCGCGAGCGAAAGCGTGACCGTGTCGCCGGTCAGCGGCGAACCGGAAACGTATGCGTTCAAGGGGCGCACGTTGCCGTTAGAGTTTCTCTCGAATGCCACACTCGAAATATCGGGCAAGTATTCGGCAACCGGCAAGGCGCTGACGCTGGACCTGACGACGGATATCCTCAGCATCCATGTGGATGCCGCGCCAGGCACGCCGACAGACTACGCCGCACTCGTGGCCGGCGACTATGTGGGCAGTGCGCAATCGACCGGTATGACTATCGACTTTTCCAACCTACAGGCGAAGTTGACGCGCACCGACGCGAACAAGGTAAGCCTGGCCGTCACAGCCGAAGCGTCGGGCTTTGGCCTCCTCAGCATTTCAGGTGAGATGACCGTTGCCGCAGGCTCGCAGCCGGAAACCTGTACCTTCAACGGCTTGGCCAAACTGGCAGACCCGATGGAGATGGACCTGGACGTCACAGGCTCGTACAATACGCTCACGCATACGCTGACCCTGACCCTGGCCGCAACCAACGGCCTTATCACCATTCATATCGAGGCGGTGCCGCCGGACTTTGACCCATCGAATTACGCCGCGCAGGTGGAAGGAAACTACCTCGGCTCGGCCAAACTGACAAGCCCGATAACCGAAGATTTAAATGACGTGAAGATTGCCCTGGAGCGAGTTGATAACGGAACGGTGAAAATCACCCTGACGGCCAACGTGTCGCTGCTGGGTGAAGTGACGGTGACAGGCGACGCCATTGCGGTAACGGAAGGCGCGGAGGCCAATACCTATGCGCTGAACGGTACGGCAACTGCAAGCTTGGGCAACTTCAGCGTCACGGGCACGGTGGACGTAACCGGGAAGACGCTGGAAGTGAAACTGGCTGGGGGCGCCACCATCGAGGTGACGGCCGAGAAAGTGGAAGAAGAACCGCCGGCGCCATCCGTTTCCTATGCCGAAATCGTGGCCGGTGACTACACCGGCGAGGCTACGCTGACGGGGGGAATGAACGCAACGTTGCCCAATACGCCGGTCAGACTGGAACTCATCGCCGGCGAAACGGATGCCGTCAAGTTCACCATTGAAGCGAATGTATCCGGCATGGGCGCGCTGTCCATTGTCAGCGAAGCGCTGACGGTTGCGCCGGGCGAAACGGCCGATACATACACGCTGAACGGGGAGGCGCTTTTAGCGGCTTTAGGGAATCTTCCCTTAGTGGTTACAGGCACGTATGACGCCTCCGACAGGACGGTGGATCTGCACCTGGAAGCCTCCATCGTGACGATTGCCTACAGCGGGTCGCGTTTGAGTGTCGCTGAATAGAGAACAGATTGAATAGAGGATTGAAAAGAGGCTGTCTTACAAAAAAGGCAGCCTTCTTTTTTTCTTTTAAAAAAGGTGCTTCGTTGATATTATGGGACTAAGGAACTGTCCGGAAATACTCTAGGGAACCTCTAAAAACCCTCAACGCTACGCTTTGCTCCGCAGAGAAAAGAGAAAGGTACGCGAATGTACGCGAATGAACGCGAATAATTTTATTCGCGGATATTCGCGTACATTCGCGGACAACTTTTTTTTCTGCGGAGCGGAGCGTGGGGGGGGAAGAAAGGCAGATTCAATGATTCAAAAGGCTCGTTTTTTTTGAGTCTTTGAATCATTGAATCTTTGAATTCTGTTGGATTACCGGTTTAACCGTTCAATAGGCGTGTTCGTCTTCTTCCATTTCTTTGACGTCTATCTTGCGGAGATCCAAGGCCCTCCATGCGTAGAAGATATACGCCAGCACAAATGGAATCAATACGGACACGATGCTCATCGCTTTCAGCGTAAAGAGGCTGGAACTGCTGTTCTCGATCGTGAGCGAACTTTGCAGGTCAGCCAGCGAAGGATAGTAAGCCGTGTCGTTCCATCCGGCACAAAGCAACAAGGCCAGCACCGTCAATACCGTACCCGCCCCCGCAAACCAGATGCCTTTCGTCCATGCGGAGGAAAGAATCGTCCGGATAATGCCGAAGAGCACGCCCACCACGCCAATCAACAGAACCACCAGCACAATCGGCATCTCAAACAGATTCATGAAATACTTATAAGGTTGCAGGAAGACTTCCCTTTCCTTCGTAACCGGGTCCTCGGCCACGGCAAAACCGTCCTGAAGCAACAGATGCACCAGGAAGGTCAGGAAGAATACCAGGAACAGGGCGGTTTCGATCATCAATTGCTTACGTGAACGCGTCCGGATTTCATCTTCGTTGATGTTGTTGATGAAATAAAGCAGCGCCAGGATACGCGCCAGGAAGAATACCGCCAGTCCCAGGAGCAGGTTCCAGGGATTCAGCGCCGCTTCCAGGCCGTGCAGTTGTATGCCGTGGTACGGCGCCCAGGACGATATGACCGGCATACTCAAATCCGTCAGGTTGGCTTTGTTCACGATGAAGTTGGCGCCGTTGAAGAACGTCCCTACCGCCGTGCCGATCAAGACCGGGCCTAAAATACCGTTCAGGATAAGGAAAACCTGATACGTTTTCCGTCCCAGCAAATTTCCCTTCTTTG
>JAISOP010000249.1 GCA_031275525.1 Tannerella sp. | reverse complement strand
TTTTGGCTTGTGCGACCAGGAAAACGGCGATCATCAGGTACAGGGCCTGGAGCATCACCGGCGATTGGATGACGGCCTGTTGCAGGTGCAGGTCAAACCGTTTGGGGATGAAATGAATCAGGTAGCCGCTTAGCAGCAGGAGGAAGACAACCGGATAGCTCTCTATGAACTGGGGGAATACTTCCGGATAGAACCGGGTCGCTATCTGCCGGAGGATATCGAAGGCGGTCCGAAGGGAATCGGCACGGAAAAAGATCCACCCGAAACAGACCAGGTGAAACGTGAGGATCACCCCGCATACGCGGCGCAAGGGGGTCATCTCCGCACCCTCTTTCCTGAAGCCGGGGAAATGCTTCATCACCCACTTGTGAAGGGCCAGCCCCAGGCCGTGGAGTCCACCCCAGAGGATGAACCGGAGGGCGGCGCCATGCCACAGTCCTCCCAGCAGCATGGTGAGGATGAGATTGAGATACGTACGGAACCTCCCTTTGCGGTTACCGCCCAGGGGGATGTAGAGGTAGTCTTTCAGCCAGGTGGAGAGCGAGATGTGCCATCGACGCCAAAACTCCGTGATGGTGGCCGACTGGTAGGGCGAGTCGAAATTGGCGCGGAACCGGATGCCCAGCCACAGGGCTATCCCGATGGCCATGTCGGAATAGCCGGAGAAGTCGCAGTAGATTTGGAGCGCATAGCCGTAAACGCCCAGCAGGTTTTCCACACCGGTGTACAGGGCTGGAGCGTCGAAGACGCGGTCAACCAGGTTCAGGCTGAGGTAGTCGGAAATGACGCACTTCTTCAACAGTCCGCAAATGATTAAAAACAACCCTTCGCCCAGGTGTTCCCGCGATAGGGCCGGCGTACGGTACATCTGGGGAATGAAATCGCGTGCACGGACAATCGGGCCGGCTACCAGGCCGGGGAAAAACGATATATAAAACAGGTAGCCGATCCAGCGGTTCAGCGGCAGCAGCCGTCCCCGGTAAATGTCCAGGGTGTAGCTGAGCGACTGGAAGGTGAAGAAGGAGATGCCGACCGGCAGGAAAATATCTACCGTCGTATAGGTGAGCGACGCCAGCGAAGGGATCCCCAGCCACGCTCCCGTGTGTTGCAGGCACATCACGCCCAGGTTGTACAGGAAGCCGGCGTACTTGAAATAACCCAGCATCCCCAGGTTGATACATACGCTCAGCGCCACCCACGCCTTTTTCCATCGCTTGGTCCGGGCGGCAAAGAGGGCGTGTGCAATCAGGAAGTCGGACGTAGCCGTAAAGAGCAGCAGCAGGAAACAGAGGCCGCTGGTCTTGTAGTAGAAATAGAGGGAAAAGAGCGTGACGTAGAGGAGGCGTGCCGGCGTATGTTTACGCAGCGAGAGGAAGATGATCAGGAAGCCGGTGAACAGGAAAAAGAAAAATCCCGTACTGAACAACAGCGGTTCCTCCGGCCGGTAGAGGAAAAGCTCGCCCAGCCGTTCGGCGGAGAAAGAGCCGGAAAGGTTACTGTTCATCAGCGGTTGCCGGCGGTTGCCGGTCTGTTTTTAGCCGGACAAGCGCTTTATAGAGCAACTTGCCCTGCTCGTAATAACCGGCGGTACTGAAATGCACGCGGTCGCGGCCCAGCAGTTTCCCGTCCCGCCATTTCCGGCAGGAATTGGCGCCGCCCGTGGCGCAGTATAAATCGAAACAAGCCAGTCCCCCGGCCTCCGCATACGTGGTGATGGCGTGAGCTGCTTTGGCGATGTTTTCGTTCCGCACGAACCCGTTCCGGGTGCGGCGGAAGCTCTCGGCCGGCGTAGTGAGCAGGAGGGCGGTGGAGGGGAGGTATTCCCTGACTAAGCGGATAAAACCGTCTATCTGTGCCACAAATTCCTCTTCCCTGAAAGGACGGGGGGTATAGGATTCGTTCGTGCCCAGGGTGATAATCAGCAGGGAAGGCTCGAGGAGCGAGAGCTGGCGGAGGTAGCCGGCGTTTGCATAATTCACGAACATGGCCCCGTTCTGGCCGATGGAATGATAGAGGATACCCGGCTGGCCGTTCAGGAGCGAGAAGCCGTAATAGCTGCCGGCGGCTTCGCCGGGGAGGTACTCGTCCGGGCGGACGCTGTAGAGGTGCAGCGAATCGACGGTGGTGGCCAGGCGGAAGGTATCGACCACGACCTCCGGCGCGCGCGGGTCGGAACCGCAGACAGCCTCCGTCCACCGTTCGTCCTCCGCGCCGGGCAACAGGCGGGGCGTCCGGGCATCGCGATAGAAATGCACCTCGTTGAACGCATATCCGGCGCCGAGCAGGGGGCTGATCCCGATGGCCAGGTCCACGGTTTCCGATTCGGGCCGCAGTCCCATCCCGCCCAGTCCCCACGGGCAGCCCGGCGCCCGCTGGACACACCTGCCGGAGGTCCATTTCCCAACCGTCGAGGAGATCCGGTAATCCTTCGGTTCATTCACCCCGGCCAGCTTCAGCGGCGCAATCCATCCCCGCCCGGCATTGCCGAACGCCTGGTGCAGCAGGCGCATCACCTGTCCGCTGTAGAAACCGGCCTGTACATGGGAATCGCCCAGGTGGACAATCCTTACGATGGTGTCCCGGCCGTCCAGCAGCCGGTCCAGCCCGTCCAGGAAACCGTCCAGCGAACGGGCGGGATCGCTCACCCGGCAAAGCGAATCGACGGCAAAGGGCAGTTGCAGGTTGACGCTGTCCGTGAGCGCCGCGCGGGACCGTGTCCCTTCCGTCACCGGCGTTTCCACCGCCCTGGGTTCCGGCAGGGAAGACAGGTTTGCGAACCCGCAGGCCAGGATCAGCCCTATTTTAAATGCAGAGGCACGGGGGGCACGGGGATTGTTCCCTCCCTTCCCCCTGTCTCCCGGTTTAATGGATTGCGTGTTGATCGACATCTTCCGTAGTTGTATTTGCCATTTCGTCATACCATTCCTTTTCCCTCATCAACGCCCCGTAGAGTGCGTCGGCCAGTTCGCGTCCGCCCCGGAAGCTCAGGTGCGTATAATCCTTGCTTGCCCAGCGGTTGTTCACATAGCGCACCATGCCGTTCTCGCCCCCCATGGCCAGGAACATGTTCCAGAAAGTCACCTGCGCAGCCTCGGCAGCCTGGCGTTGCGCCTTGAGCAGCGAGACCACCGCCGGGATGGTACGGAAGGCGCCGTCGCGGTAATGGCTCCGGTCCGACACGCTCAGCAGGAGGATGTCGGACGAGGGGAAACACTGTTGCACGTGGCGGATGACCTCCGTCAGCTGTTCCCGGTACCAGCCGTAGTTATGCACGTTTTCCGCCGCCACGTTCAACCCGTATTGCAGTACGATCAAATCGTAGGGACGGATTTCATTCAACTCGCGGCAACGGCCCCGGTCCAGCCGGCTGAGCGTCACGCCGGAATTACCTCGCAGCGAGAAATTATCCACCACCACGCCCGCATTGTCTTCCAGCGCGACGCCCAGCGCCAGCAAGCCCTTGGCGTTGCGGAACTGGAAGCGTCCCTCCGTGAAAGCGCCTTCCCATTCATACTGCCTCACCCCCTCGGCCGGGGGCAGGGCCACCGTCAACGTATCCTTCCCCCGGTTGCAGGTCAGGCGCATTTCCGCCGCCTCGTTCCGGGAATAGAGGAACTTGACCGAAGCCACCTGTTCCAGTCCCGGATAGAAATCGACCGTCTTAAACGTGATGGAAGGATGTTCCCCCTGTGCCTCGAAGAGCAAACCGGACAGGACGTAGGCATGTTGGGTGTCCGTAAGCAGGGAATAGGCGCTCCATCCTTTGGAGCGCTGGTAAACCGTTGGGCGGTATTGCTCCACCTCGGAGGCCACCGGGACAAACCCGACCCCGCGCCCGCCGAAATGCGCCTGCATCTTCGCCCTGAAATCGGCCACCAGGATATCGCCTTCGATAAAGGAATCGCCCAGGAAAGCGATCCGCACCGGACGGCTCATGAGGACTACCCGGTTCAGGGCCGAGAAGAAACGCGCCAAGCCCGTATGTCCCACCGAGAAGTCCTCAAGCAACGCCGGCAGCGAATCGGCCGGCCCCTTGGCCGCGACGAACTGCCGGTACATCGAATCGCGTCGGGCCGCCTGCCCCAGGCTGTCGTCCGGCAGGGTGGGAGGCGCCGTGTCCGCCCCCGCCACACTGTCCGCCTCCTCAAGCAAGAGCGCGTCGAGCGCCTGCCCGACCGGGCGGATACGAATGTCCGACAAAAGGTCTATCTTCCTCACCTCAACGCCCATCCATTCCTCCGGCAACCAGTACATCCCGATACCGGCCACCCAAGTGGTCAGCAGAATCACAAGCAGTCTCCCGAATTGACTGTTTTCTCTCATCCTCCTCTTTTAAAGCGCACAAAGATACGTTTTTTTCGCGGGCGGAATCCTTCAACGGGCAACCGCAACCGCGAGGATTGCCCCTACGCGGCGTGGAAATTTCTATCTCGTGCGCTTTTTTCTTTTCCACTTCGTGGAAATTCCTATCCCGCACGTTTTTTTCTTTTCCGCTTCGTGGAAATTCGGTCATGACTTAAATCAGTTGAAAACGTTAAGCGGAGTTCGAAAATAATCCCGACTTGAAATAATATCGTTCAATATACATTCCGATTACATTATCATGAATGAGTTCCTTTTTGGAAT
>JAISOP010000201.1 GCA_031275525.1 Tannerella sp. | reverse complement strand
CGGTAATTTAATCTTTATCATGTTCATATAATAATTGAATTTCTGGGGGTACAAAAACGGAAATGTCTTTTCCGTAGGATAACAGCTCGCGTACGATGCCGGAACTGACGAAGGCGTATTCGGGTTCGGTGAAGAGGAGGAACGTGTCGATGCCGGTCAGTTTGCGGTTGACGTCCGCGATGTTTTTTTCATATTCAAAGTCGTTGATGGTACGTATGCCGCGTACGATAAAGCCGGCATTCACCTCGCGGGCGAAATCGACCGTTAGCGAATCGTAGGCCATGACCCGCACGCCCGGCTCCTTCTCGTAGAGGCGTCGGATGGCTTCCAGGCGTTGCTCGGGCGGGAAATAAGTCTTCTTGTTAGGGTTGACGCCAATGGAAATGATCACCTCGTCCACCAGCCGGAGCGCACGCTCGACCAGCGACCGGTGCCCGACGGTGAACGGGTCGAACGTCCCCGGGAAAAGGGCCTTTCTCTTCACCTCCATTGCCTATTTGTTTACCGAGTCTTCTTCCACGACCAGGTTCTCGATGATGAAATGTTGCCTGTCCATCGTATTTTTCCCCATATAGAAGGCCAGCATCTCCTTAATCTGGTCTTCCTTTTTCATGGTGACGGGGTCCAGGCGGATATTTTTCCCGATGAAATGCTTGAATTCGTCCGGGGAGATTTCCCCCAGCCCTTTGAAACGGGTGATTTCCGCATTCTTCCCTATCTCCCCGATGGCGCTCAGGCGTTCTTTCTCCGTGTAGCAATAGATAGTTTTCTGCTTGTTGCGCACGCGGAAGAGCGGCGTTTGCAGGATATACACATGATTGCGTTTGATGAGGTCGGGGAAAAACTGGAGGAAGAAGGTCATCAGCAGCAGGCGGATGTGCATGCCGTCGTCGTCGGCGTCGGTGGCGATGATGACTTTGTTGTATCGCAGCCCGTCCAGCCCGTCCTCGATGTTCAGCGCGGCCTGGAGGAGGTTGAATTCTTCATTCTCGTACACCACCTTTTTGGTCAGGCCAAAGCAGTTAAGCGGTTTACCGCGGAGGCTGAAGACGGCCTGCAGGTTCGGATCGCGGCTTTTGGTGATGGAGCCGCTGGCCGAATCGCCCTCGGTGATGAAAATACTGGAGGCGTCCTTGTTTCCGTCCTTGAAATCGTTCAAGTGGATGCGGCAGTCGCGGAGTTTGCGATTGTGCAGGCTCGACTTTTTGGAACGCTCGCGCGCCAGCTTCGAGATGCCGGCAATGGCCTTACGCTCCTTTTCCGACTCAAGAATCTTCTTCAGCAGGATATTGGACGTCTCCGTATTAATATGTAAATAATTATCCAGTTCCTTCTTAAGGAAATCGCCGATAAACTTGGGAACGGTCGGCCCGTCCGGCCCCATGTCCTTAGAACCCAGTTTGGTTTTCGTCTGGCTTTCGAACACGGGTTCTTCTACCTTAATACTAATGGCAGCTACGATGCCGGAACGGATGTCGGAATATTCGAAATTCTTGTTGTAATATTCCTTGACCACGCGGCCGACGGACTCGCGGAAGGCGGAGAGATGGGTCCCGCCCTGCGTGGTATACTGCCCGTTGACAAAGGAATAATACTCCTCGCCGTACTGGTTGCTGTGCGTAATGACCACTTCGATGTCGTCGCCCTTGAGATGGATGATGGGATAGAGCGCCTCGGTTGTCAGGTTCTCGTTCAGCAAGTCGGCCAGACCGTTTTTGGAATAGAACGTTTTGCCGTTGAACGTGATGGTCAGTCCCGAATTGAGAAAAACATAGTTCTTCAGCAGGCTTTCGACGAATTCGTCCTTGTAGGCATAGTCGGTAAATATCCGGTTGTCGGGGATGAAGGTGACGGAGGTGCCGTTTTTCTCGGGTGAGGCTTCGATGCCGGACTCGCGGACGATGACGGCACGGCTGTATTCCACTTCCTTGCATTCGTTTTCGCGGTAGCTGACAATCTTGAAATAGCTGCTCAGCGCGTTGACGGCCTTGATGCCGACACCGTTCAGGCCGACGGATTTCTTGAACGCCTTGCTGTCGTATTTGGCGCCGGTGTTCATCCGGCTGGACACGTCCACCACTTTATTCAGCGGAACGCCCCGCCCATAGTCGCGCACCGTCACCCGGCCTTCATCAATGGCGACGGAAATGCTTTTGCCGTATCCCATCATATACTCGTCGATGGAATTGTCCAGCACCTCCTTCAGCAGGACGTAAATCCCATCGTCCGGCGAAGCCCCGTCGCCCGATTTTCCGATGTACATGCCTGGACGCAGGCGAATGTGTTCGCTCCATTCCAGCGTCTTGATATCTTCGTCGATGTAGTTGGTTTCCTGTTGCAGGTATGAATTTAATTCGTTCATTATCGAATCATAAATGTTTAATGAAAGCCCTTCTGGTCTTGTGGTGTTCGCGTTTGAAATAATCCCACTGCGCCTGTATAGCGTTGTTGGTTTCGAGTTCGGGATTACTTTCGGCATATTCCACGCCTAATTTGACATACCGGGGAATCAAATCGTTAAACATAAGTGCATTCACTCCCTTGTTCCGGTATTCCGGAAGGACGCCGATCAGGTAGAGGTCCACCACTTTGGGCTTGCCGTAAAGGGTTTTCATCAGCGGGATGAACCCGAACGGGAAAAGCGCCCCCTTCGCCTTGCGGAGCGCATGGGAAAGGTTGGGCATGGTGATGCCGAAGCCTGCCACCGCATTGTCGCTCTTGCGCAGGACGATGGTAATGAAGTCCAGCCGGAGCATGGGAATATACATGTTAACATAGTATTTGATTTGGCACGGCGTCAGTTCGGTATATCCGTAGAGCGGGGCATAGGCCTTGTTCATGGCCTCGAATATCTTGTAGGCATAGGGCCAGATGTCTTTCCGCCGCTTGAACTTGAGAATCTCGAGACCGTATTTTTCCTTGACGATTTCGCCGATGCGGAAATGCTTCTCAGGCACTTCCTTCGGGACATAAATCTTGAACTCGTGCCAGTCCGAGTCCTTTACGTATCCCATCCGCTGCATGTGTTCGGGATAGTAGGGATAATTATAGATGGTCGCCATCGTTCCCATCAGGTCAAAACCCTCGACCAGCATACCTTCGTGGTCCATATCCGTGAATCCCAGCGGGCCGTGGAGGGCATTCATACCCTTTTCCTTCGCCCAGCGCTCCACAGCCCCGAAAAGCTCGTTCACCACTTCCACATCATCAATAAAATCGACGAACCCGAAACGGGCATACTTCTGTTGCCACGTTTCATTACTCCTGTGATTGATAATACCGGCAATACGCCCGACAATTCGATGGTCCCTGAAGGCAAGGAAATAGATAGCCTCGCTGACCTCGAAGGCGGGATTTTTTTCCCGCGAGAGCGTCATCATTTCTTCATCAGTCAACCCGGGGACATGGTACGGATTGTTTTTATAAAGGTCGATGTTGAACTTGACAAACTGTTTCAATTCTCTTTTTGTCGTAACTTCCTTAATGAATATACTCATGCGATTATTCGATTTTGAGGGGCAAATGTAGTTATTTTGGCCGTAGAAACAGACAAATGTGTATTTTTTTTCACCGCCGACCGACCAAATTACACCGTGTGCGGTAAAGTTTTGTGCCTGACCGGTTCTACGGAGTTCGGTTCCGCCGAGGCCTAAAAGCCCTAAAAGGCTTCTGCCCCCATTCCCCATTCTCATGCATTTCGTGTTTCAAGGACAGAAAAACACATGACAAGAAGGAAAAAAAACTGCCAAAACTACCTTTATTCGATTTTTGGCATCATATTTGCAGTCCATCATGCGGTGTGCATAAATTAGGATGTACAACGGAAAACAGGAGAAATAAGGAATGATTGACGAATATGATTTGGAGGCAAAATAAAGACTGCCATGCATCTGTCGGGGCAATGAACATGATTCATGCAAGACGGTCAGGGCAAAAAAACACGCCTCCGGATGAAATTCGGGCGAAAGCAAGTGTTAATTTATTGATTTATGATTTTTCAATCCTTAAAACGATATTTTTGAGGCGAAAAAAAGGACTTAAATTGCCATTTTTTTGGATGAGATTTTGGACTTTTTCGGGAAAAACAGCAAATAAATAAACTGCAAATAGCAATATATTAGCAATGTGACATAAATTAATGTGTGTTATGTTTTTTTTTGGATGGAAACTAATTATCTATAAAAATAAGCGCTACATTTGCATCGAGAATAATGAAGTATTCGAATCCTGATGAATGATGAATGATTCATTTTCAAAAGGAAACGGATAAATGAATAGGGTGCATGGGAATTCAAAAGCATACCCGGACCGGTCAAGGGTGAGACCTGAGATATTCCATGACGACAGGCGCTACTCTTCCTAAGGTATATGAAAATTAGGAAAGTAGGTAATTGAAAATTGAAAAAAAACGAGACTGAAATTAGAATTTAGAATTAGAATTAGAATTAGAATTAGAATTAGAGTAATGTATTAGCAATTGTTGTTGAAAAGGATAGTAGATTCGATGGACTTGAGCCGGCC
Organism: Tannerella sp.; assembly: GCA_031275525.1. Classification (GTDB taxonomy): domain Bacteria; phylum Bacteroidota; class Bacteroidia; order Bacteroidales; family Tannerellaceae; genus Tannerella. The sequence continues at coordinate 17,087 of JAISOP010000201.1, read as the reverse complement.
GGCAAGATGGATAATAAAATTAAAAAAATCATGCAGGCAAGGGCGAGAGAATAAAGGATGACAATCGTTTTCGACGTAAATTAAAAACGAGAAAATAAATGAGAAATAAATTTTTATCTTTAAGTGTTTTATTTAAATTGACTGTAAAATGAAAAGGATGTTTAGATTTTTTGTATGCGCTGCTATTCTGGCAGCGGGATTCACTGGATGTACCAGTGATAATGAAGGACCCGGGCCTAAACCGCCTGTGGAGCCGGGTGGAGTTGTGGAAGGTATTCCTACCTATGCCACGTTTAACTTTGTGATTGAGGAAAATGGCGCCACTACAAAAGCGATGGAAAGCGATGCTAATGAAACCAACGGCCAATTTGTAAAGGACCTTTATGTGTTGATTTTCAACAAAGGTGATTCCATTGAGAAGAATATCTATGCGTTTGGAGGTACTTCGAGTAATCCTGTGTTGAAATCGAAAACAGTGGAACTGACTTCCGGATCGAAAAAGATTTTTGTGATCGCAAATGCCGGTTCAAGAAGTAATTTTAAGAATGAATTGGACCTTATTGTTCCAGGACAAAATCCTGCTAAAAAGGTGACCGACTTGATTAAGGTGGTTGATTTGGCGGTAGGAAGCAGCGAGCCTGTTTTCATTACAGGTTCAGCATATCCTCCTACGACAGTGCCGGCCAATGTGGATGGATTGGCAAAATTAACCGATCGAGCAGTACCCGCAAGCAACACGGGATATGTCATGTCGAATGCATTTGATAGCCGTGCAATTCAAACGGTGGTAGCAAATGTGGACTCTTCCACCTCGGCTGCCGGTACTTCGAATTCATTTTCGATTGCTATTCAACGGGCAGTAGCTAAAGCAGGCGTCATGTATGCGGCTGCGAGTACGCTGGAAACAACAGACGGAAAAGGCTCGCTTACTAACGTAAGTTCCCTTTTACAAAATGTAAACCGTTCGCTTTATCTGTTCCAGCATTTCACCGAAGCTCCCAGCTATCCGGATCGCGTGACCAATCCGACTGACCCGTTGGCTATTTATCCGCGTTCGCCTTATTATGAACTAACGAAGACGGGTACAACTCCTAATAATGATACTGCAAAATGGAAAAATCATTATTACGACTATCCGGAAAGTGATTTTGCGGGCGTGGGTACTTCGATTTTGAATTCATATTATTTGACGGAAAATACGCAGGATAATGCCACGGGTCCCATAGGCGCTGCATCGTTTATTGCCATTCGGGGGAAATATGCACCGAAAGGTAATAATCTGTTAGCTACTCCGAAAATATTTAATTATATTGCCGGAACCTGGAATGCTGGCGGTGGCGATACAATCATATTCAATACCGGTTTGAAGCAATTTACGGTGGGAGCGACGGCAACTCGTTTTCCAACGACAGCGCTTTCCTTAAATACCACAGATACATTGTATCAGGTTCGTGGTATTCCGGGGGCGGTTAGCGGTATCTCCGACGGTATGTTCTTCGCGAATAAGTTGACGGCTTACTTTGTAGCATTTTGTGCCAACGGTGGTAATCCGAGCAATTTTGATCCGGCCGCATATAGCGCTTTGCCTGCGGGATTTTCGACTCCGGGTATCACTTCCTTGACATACAATAAACTGGCGAACAATAATCCCGGAGTTGCTTTAGTGTATGAATATCTCGGCGGTAATACGTATTATGCCATTCCTTTGCAAACTCCGAGTGGTTTAAGTGCCAGCAAGCGGACAGGGGTGATCCGTAATCATAACTATAAGGTAACTATTAATTCAATCGCCCAAATCGGGGATGTGAGTCTGAAAGACCTGGATTATCCGCCCGATAAGGAGACCTCAGAAGGTACAGCCTGGATGACGGTTACGATTTCGATCGAAAACTGGCGTGATGTTAATCAGGGTTCAGATCTTTAAGATAAGTATTTGTTTAACACAGGCAGGGAGGGGGAAGAACCTTCCCTCCCTCCTGTTTATCAGTTAATAATAAGGATATAAAACAAGTTGTTTGATTTTGAGTAGTGTGATATAATTAAGTGATTCGTATGAAAAAGAAGCCGATAAAGAAGAAGATATGGAATATTGCCATTGCGATAGCCTTTTTATTCGCCGCACAGGGATGTGTAAAGGATAATTTGGGCGATTGCGGGCTAAACATACGTATCCAGTACACTAAGAATAAAGCAGGTGTAGATCATTTGGCAAACGGGGTCAATCATTTGACGTTATACGTATTTGATTCGAACCGGACGTTTGTCGGCGCCTATCCTTCGCAGGGGGCGCTGTATAACGGTTATACCATCCCGCTGCTGCTCAAGTCGGGCACCTACGATTTTGTGGTCTGGGGAAACCTGGATGGCGACGAATATGATATCCCCTCGCTGGTGCCGGGGCAATCCCAAGCCAGTACACTGAATCTCAAATTCAAAAAAGTCACATCCGATAACCGCGTGGTCGAGTTTCCGGACAGTTTATATTATGGCGCAGCATTAAGAATGAATGTACGGCCTTCCCTTCAAGAGAATCAGGATTGTGTCATTGACCTGAAAAAAAATACAAAAAAGATAACGGTGAAAGCCTCCGGCCTCACCGGCCCGGAAAGCGAGGGGAAGGAATTCAATTGCAATATAGTTTCGCGAAACGCAGGTTTGCGGTTTCTCGACGACGGGATTTTCGACAATACATTAGTGACGTATGTCCCCCGGGACTCTATGAATGAGCAGGAACAACTGCGGATTTCGGAATTTGTGGTGCTCCGTGAAATAGCGGACAATACTACCGAATCGAAACTTATCTATACAATGACCGAGAATGGCCAAGTCAGGACGCTACCGCTACCTGAAGAAAGCCTGGTAGCGATACTGAAAGCATTCTTCCTCAACCGAGGGTGGAATATAGATGAGAGGTGGGACATAGAAGATGAATTTGTGATAGAACTTGCCTTTAATTTGAATACACATGCCAATGCGACTATTACGATTAACGGATGGGAGTATGACGCAATTGGCGCAGATGTTTAAATGTGATATATAAACGGGAAAATGAAAATGAAGGCGTTATATAATTTGCTGTGGACAGGCCTGATGATATTGGGCATTTCCTCCTGCGCATCAGAGTTTCCGGATGGAGGAGGGGTAGAGCCTCCTGTAGTGGAAGTCAAGGGAATGTTGCAGGTCCCAATGACGCGGGGAGATGTGGCAGATGAAGGCGCTATTGACAGTGTCAGGATGATTGTGTTTAAGCCAAACGGGGTTTGTGTGTCGAATAAGATTCAAAGGGGGGGGCCTTACCTGCTTGCCGATTCCGTGCCGGTAGGTTATCTGAATGTGTATCTGATCGCCAACGAACGGAGTGCGTGGAATCTGGACGACATAAAGAAAGGCGTCACGCAGGAATCGGAACTGAAAGAAATCAAATACAACTATTCGACAGATCCTGACTATAAAACGAAATTGCCGGAAGCGCATCCGGATCAATCGATTCCCATGTTTGGGGAGAAGAAAAATGTTTACATTGATATAACCAAACCAAACAATAAATCCGAGGTTGTGGTCAAGCGGATTTTTGCCAAAGTGACGCTCCAGTTGGAGTGCATATTTGCCGATTCCACACAGCATAACGGAGGCGAGGCGCTGGCGCTGGATACGGTTCGGCTCTGGCGAATACCGAAAAATTCCCGGCTGGTAGAGGTGGAACGCTATACCGATCCGACGTTTTGGTTTAATGATGCCACTACTGCGGATTTCCGTCCCTTTCGTCCCAATCCGAATCCCGTGCCTGCGGGGTGGCCGGTGTCACTCACAGCTTATAAGGAACTTCCGGCAAGTCCGGGCTATCCGGCGAGATTCCTGGATACAATCAATTTTTATATTCCCGAATATCTCCCGGACGATACCACTTTCTATACTTATGTATCGATCAAGGTGGGCATAAAGACGCAACCGCACATTTCGAAAACATACAAGTTGATTTTAGGAGAAGGACTGGTACACGGCAGTAAGTTTATGAGGGGTGACAGCATTTTGCCGAACGGTCATCAAAGAGACATACTGGATTTGAGTATTCAGCGAAATACGCATTATGACATACAGGCCAAAATCAAAAATTTCGGTCTGACGGGTAACGAGGACATGGATGTGTACCTGAAAGTGGAAAACTGGGTGGAGGCTAACTTGGATTCGCTGGATGTAGTTGATTATACGTTGAATATCAGTCAAAGCCAATTTACTATTCCTCTGAACCATGAGGCTGTAGTGTACATAGAAACGAATCATCCGGAGGGATGGAGTGCGAACGTAGATCCGAGCAGTAATTTTTCTTTAAACGGCAGCAGCGGCGTTACGAGTCTTAGCAGGCAGGATTCCGGCCCGTTGAAATTTAAGGCGACGGCGACGGGAACTTATCATATAAATGTGATAGTTGGCAAAGTAACCAAACAAATCAAAGTGATAGTTACGTAAATAAGAAAGGAGAAAAAGTGTGCGTATAAAAAAGTGGATATGCTATATAATAGCTCTTTTTTGTGTGACGGCATGTGTATCCGAAGAAGGTACGATTGATCCGCGGCCGCCGGTGATTATAGATGAAGAAGACGAGCCGGGGAAAGTGACGCTTCAGATTGTGTTTCCAAAAATGAACAGGGGATTTGTCAGCACAAAAGCGATCTCGTCTGATGAAGAAAACGTGATTGATTCGCTGGACGTGTTTGTTTTCAAAAACGCGTCAATCTCTCCAGCTCCGCCCTATTCAATAAACGATCAATACCTGTACCGGGTATCCGTACCCAAAGACAGTATCAAGAAACTGTCCGCGTCGAATGATACGACGTACAGAGTCAGGCTAACGCTGAAGACGATGCCGGCCGGGGGACAGCGTTTAATCTGTGTGGCCAATCTTCCGAAAAACCTGTCTCTGTCCCTGGATTCCGTGGGTGGGCCTAATCCTCCAACTACGGTAGAACAACTTGTCGATCAATTGATATTTTCCGGCGCACCGTGGCGAGACGCTACGCCTGTGAGCGCCGCTTACCCCCGTCTTCCGATGTGGGGGCAAATGAAGGATACCCTTACTTTTAAACCGGGAGAGCCGTTGCCGACAATACCGGTCATTACCATGATCCGCTCCGTGGCCAAAATCGAAGTAGGTGTGGATGTGTACGGAACGGGCGACCCGGCGATCGGATTCGGCCATATTTTCACGCTGGACAGCGTCTATGTTTGTAATGCCAACGAGAATGGTTACATTGCACCTCTTAAGGGGGATATTATCGCCGGCAATACGGTGGCCTCGAAAGTAAATCCGTATGGCGGGCGGACGACCGTGGTAGCAGGCTATAAGTTTGCAATATCTCCGTATGATCCGCCCGATAGCCGGAAAATGAGTAATACGATCTATGTGCCGGAGACGGATACGCTGAACTCGTCGAAGACCGATCCGGCGTTCCTGGTGATCAAGGCGAAATATTACGACTACCTCGCTAGCGACAGTTCGTATTATTACCGGATTGATTTCACCGACGCGGGCCAATATAAACCCCTGTTACGGAATCACAATTACCTGGTGAACATCCTGAATATCCGGATGCCCGGGTACAGGACGCTGAAGGAAGCCATGGAGGCGCCGCTGACGACCAACAATTATGCCGTAGTGATCGAAGGTGATCCAAATACTGTGTCGTCGGAAATTATGGACATCAGCGTGTATAATAATGAATATATGTTGGGCGTCAATACGAGTGAAGTGATGTTTGACTGGATGAAGGATGCCTGGCTGGGAAAAGAGTCAGCTGTCCCCGGCGCAACGCCCTTGCTACTCTATACAGACTGTGGAACCGGGTGGAAGGCAACTGTCCCTGCCGGCTCGTGGGTAACTCTTGGTCCTTCAGCTACCCCTTCAACTTCCGTTTCCGGCGGAAAGACGACTTCTGCCTATAATTTGGAAATCAATGCAACGGCCAACTTTACCGGTGTGGAGCGCACCGACACTATTACGCTGACCGCCGGAATGTTGACCAAAAAGATTAAAGTACGCCAAAGCGGAGGCGCCAATTCGTTCTTCCTCGACTATAGCTCATCTAATAATATCTTTATACCGTGGAAGTTTGCTAATACGGCCAGGAGTGCGCTTGGATTGTCTCCTATTTTGACAACACCAACTGCGCCTCTTAAATGGGCTGAGAATCTTACGTTGGCGACAAGCGTATCCGGAGATCAAATTATAGTGGATATTCATACTGTGACAAAAGATTGGGGTAATGCACTGATCGCACTTGTACAAGGAGTAGATACCCTCTGGAGTTTTCACATCTGGGTAGTAAAAAATGGTGACGACATCAACAACGGTTACCACAGTTTGAATACTAAGTCGGTGTTTATGGACAGGCTGTTGGGGGGTAGTATGGGCGGCAGTTATGCGAACCCCGGGCAACCGTATTATCAGTGGGGACGGAAAGACCCGTTCTTACCCGGCCGGTATGTGGCAACTACCGGGGGTTCGGTCGCATCGGCGGTAGGACATCCGGGAACGTTTTATAAAGGTTCGGCTCCGTATTATAACTGGGAGGGAAGTAATAACTCCAATCTGTGGAACGGATCAGACGGGAAAAAGGCGTATAGCGATCCCTGTCCGGCCGGATGGCGTGTGCCTTATTATCAGCCGGGGTTGATAACGCCTTGGCAAAACGAAACAAATCCGGGCAAATACCGGAATACCGGTTATATTTCCCCGGAGGGCATACCGGACGGACCGGGAGCGGCGAATACTGCGGCGAAGGGATATATCTGGACGGGATATGCCTCGTGGAATGGATATTATGCGGGGATAGATACCGGCGGCTCGCTCGAAAGTTCCCCTCTGTCGAGTGGCCGGGGATATGGATATGCCATAAGATGTGTGAAAGATATTTCACGGAAATATTGAGGGGAATTGAGAATTGAAAATTGAGAATGGAGAATGAATGGGGGTGTTCATTCTCCATTTTTCATTTATACTTTGCGCAGCATGGTTCTGTGCAGTTCGGTTCCCCCGAGGCCTAAAAGGCCTAAACGCCTTAAAGGATTCGCTCCATTCCCTGAATACACAAAACCATGCTGCGCAAAGTATATACAGTCCGCCGAATGCTTACGGGGAACATGACTGCCGATCACTTTCCCTCCGGATATTTTGGTGTTTGGAACCTGCCCCAGCCAGGAGGTGAAATCGTTCCGGTTTAGGAGCGGGTCCACTCCCAGCTTAGGAGTGGGTGCAGTCCTAGCTTAGGACTGGGTGCAGTCCCAGTATTAGGACTGGGTGCAGTCCCAGCTTAGGAGTGGGTGCAGTCCTAGCTTAGGACTGGGTGCAGTCCTAGCTTAGGACTGGGTGCAGTCCCAGTATTAGGACTGGGTGCAGTCCTAGCTTAGGACTGGGTGCAGTCCCAGCTTAGGACTGGGTGCAGTCCCAGCTTAGGACTGGGTGCAGTCCCGGCTTAGGACAGGGTGCTGTCCTAATATTAGGACGGGGTGCTGTCTGTCCCAGGTTAGGAGCGGGTTCCGGTCTGATGTTATATCAATAGTGGTATCGGGAAATTTTGTACTTTTGCAGAGGATTTTAAATTGAATTGGAATGAGTTATCATTTATTGGAAGGAAAGAGAGGGATTATATTCGGCGCATTGAATGACCTGTCCATCGCCTGGAAGGTGGCGGAACGAGCTGTGGAGGAAGGGGCCGTGGTGACGCTGAGCAATACGCCGGTAGCCGTGCGCATGGGCGAGGTGAAGAGGCTGGGGGAAAAGTTGCAGGCGGAAGTCATCGCAGCCGATGCAACCGACCTCCGGGACCTGGAAACAGTCTTCTCCCGATCGGTGGAGATACTGGGCGGAAAGATTGATTTCGTGCTCCACTCCATCGGCATGAGTCCGAACGTCCGCAAGCAACGTACCTACGATAACCTGGATTATCACCTGTTGCAGAAAACGCTTGACATATCGGCCCTTTCGTTCCACAAGATGTTGCAGACGGCCAAGAAACTGGATGCGGTGGCGAAAGGAGGCTCGATCGTGGCGCTCACCTACGTGGCGGCGCAGCGCACGTTTTTCGGATACAACGACATGGCCGACGCCAAAAGCCTGCTCGAATCCATCGCACGCAGTTTCGGTTACATCTATGGCCGCGAAAAGCAGGTGCGCATCAACACCCTCTCGCAGTCGCCTACCCTGACCACGGCCGGAAACGGTATCAAAGGCATGGAACACCTGATGGACTTTGCCGACAAGATGAGTCCGCTGGGCAATGCCGACGCCCAGGAATGTGCCGACTACTGTATCACGCTCTTCTCCGACCTGACGCGGAAGGTGACCATGCAGAACCTCTACCACGACGGCGGTTTCTCAAGCATGGGCATGAGCCTGCGTGCAATGAACCAATACAGCAAAGATCTGTCGGAATATACCGACGAAAACGGCCATATCATTTACGGGTAAGGCCTGCCAACGCCCCACACACACCGCCCATCCTTCACCATTAAAGAAATGTTAGTAAAGATATACCCGGAGAACCCGAATCCGAAAGAAATAAACAGGGTCGTACGCACGCTACAGGAGGGCGGTCGGGTGATCTACCCGACCGATACGCTTTATGCCATCGGCTGCGATGCGCTCAACAGGCGTGCCGTGGAGGAAATTTGCCGGATGAAGGGGGTAAATCCCCGGAAAAGCAACCTGTCGGTCATCTGTTACGACCTGTCGGGCGTCAGCGAGTACGCCAAAGTCAGCAACGCCGCCTTCAAACTAATGAAGCAGCACCTGCCCGGCCCGTTCACCTTTATCCTCCCCGCCAGCGGCGAACTGCCGAAAATCTACAAAAGCCGCAAGGAAATCGGCGTGCGTATCCCGGCGCACCCCATTGCCCGCGAACTGGTAAATAGCCTGGGACATCCGTTGCTGACCATGTCGGTACACTACAACGACGAGGAACCGGAATATACCACCGACCCCGAACTGATTCACGAGAAATACGGACCCCTGATTGACATCGTGATAGACGGCGGATACGGCGATACGGAAGGGTCAACCGTCATCGACTGTACATCCGACGAATTTGAGATCGTGCGCCAGGGAAAGGGTATCTGCCGGCTACCGGCCCGGGCGGGAGCATGACGAGCCTGGCCCTCCTGTTGTAAATAAGTCCCCACTGGCTTTCGTGCCTTTGAAACCCCCGGAACCCGGTACCGGAAAACTTTACTACCTTTACCCGAAAATATTAACTGTAATGAAGACAAACGGATATGAAACAAAGGCACACACCGTGCCGACCAAACGTTATTGCCGGACGCTGGACCTGAAGAATGACCCGGCGCTGATCGAAGAATACGTCAGGCGCCACAGCGAAAAGGAGGCATGGCCGGAAATACGCGCCGGTATCCGCAGCGTGGGGATTCTGGAAATGGAGATTTACCTGCTGGGGAACCGCCTGTTTATGATTGTCGAAACGCCGCAGGACTTCGACTGGGACGAGGCGTTTGCACGCCTGGCAACGCTCCCCCGCCAGCAGGAATGGGAAGACTACATGTCTATCTTCCAAGATGTGCAACCCAACGCAACCTCGGCCGAAAAGTGGAAACAAATGCAGCGGATATTTAGGTTATACGAATAATTTGTATTTTTGCCCGCCCAAACGGAGTATGAATGATTGAACGGATTTACATTCTTGAAAGCGTGGACCTGGTCGCGTTTTACGGCGTGAACAATGCGCACATGCAATTGATTAAAACGCTCTTTCCCAAGTTGCGTATCGTGGCACGCGGAAATGTAATGAAAATCATCGGCGAAGAAGAGGAACTGGACGGCTTTATCCGGAAAATCAGGGAAATCGAAGATTATTGCGAGGAATACAATGCGCTGACGGAAGAGGTCATCCTGGACATTGTCAAAGGGCGAAATGTGACGGTAAGCAAGCAGGATAACCTGATTATTCACGGCGTGAACGGACGCGCCGTGGTTGCCCGCACCGAGAACCAGCAGCGCCTGGTAAAGAGCTTTGAAGAAAACGATTTGGTCTTCGCCGTCGGCCCGGCCGGCTCGGGTAAAACATTTGTGGCCATTGCGCTGGCCGTACGGGCGTTGAAAAACAGGCAGGTCAGGAAAATCATCCTGAGCCGCCCGGCGGTAGAAGCCGGCGAAAAACTGGGCTTCCTGCCCGGCGAAATGAAGGACAAACTGGACCCTTACCTGCAACCGCTCTACGACGCCCTGCTGGAAATGATTCCAACCGTAAAACTGAAGGAATACATGGAGAACAACGTCATCCAGATAGCGCCGCTGGCCTATATGCGCGGACGCACGCTGAACGATGCCGTGATTATCCTCGACGAAGCCCAGAACACAACCGCCCAGCAAATTAAGATGTTCCTCACACGAATGGGGCTTTGTGCCAAAATGATTGTCACGGGCGACATCACGCAAATCGACCTCCCCCCAACGGCCACCTCCGGACTGGTACAGGCCATGCAGGTATTGAGGCACGTGCAGGGCATCGGGAAAGTGGAGTTTACGAAAAACGACATCGTCCGGCACAAACTGGTACAGCGCATTGTGGAAGCGTACGAGAAAACAGGTTCATCCGAAAACAGAAAACAAAATAATCAGTGAAAATGAAAAAGGCATTAGCAAGGACGGAATATAAGTTTCCGGGACAGGTGAGTGTATATCACGGGAAAGTGCGCGACGTGTATAATATCCGCGACGAGGCGCTGGTCATGGTGGCCACCGACCGGATTTCGGCCTTTGACGTCGTGTTGCCCGAAGGCATCCCGTACAAAGGCCAAATGTTGAACCAGCTGGCAGCTAAATTCCTGGATGCAACGGCCGACGTCTGTCCGAACTGGAAACAGGCTGTGCCCGACCCGATGGTAACGGTTGGCCTGCGGTGCGAAGCTTTCCCGGTCGAGATGATTGTGCGTGCATACCTTTGCGGGAGCGCCTGGCGGGCATACCGGAACGGCGTACGCGAAATCTGCGGGGTGAAGCTCCCGGACGGCATGAGGGAAAACCAGAAGTTCCCCGAACCGGTCATCACCCCCACGACAAAAGCCGCCCAGGGCGCTCACGACGAGGATATTTCCAGGGACGAGATACTGGGAAAGGGGCTGGTGGCGGAAGCAGACTATGCCGTGCTCGAAAAGTACGCCCTGAACCTGTTCCGGCGGGGAACGGAGATCGCTGCCGGTCGCGGACTGATCCTGGTTGATACGAAATACGAGTTTGGCCGTCGTGACGGGAATATCTACCTGATTGACGAGATTCACACGCCCGATTCGTCGCGTTACTTCTACCGCGACGGCTACGAGGAGCGTTTTGCCAAAGGCGAACCGCAAAGGCAGCTGTCCAAGGAATTTGTGCGCGAATGGCTGATGGAAAACGGCTTCCGGGGCGAAGCCGGTCAGACGGCGCCGGCCATGACGCCGGACCTCGTGGAAAGCATCAGCAACCGCTACATTGAACTGTTCGAGCAGATTACCGGCGAAGCGTTCGTAAAGGCCGACACCGGCTGCCTGCTCTCGCGCATCGAAAACAATGTGACCGCCTACCTCTCGGATAGACTGCCCGGCCTATGAAAAAACTATACGGCTTAATCGGGTATCCGCTGGAACATTCCTTCTCGAAAGACTTCTTCAACCAGAAGTTCCTGTCGGAAAACATTGATGCGGAGTACCTCAATTTCCAGATAGAAAGTATCCGGGAACTGGAAAACGTCCTGCGTGCCAACCCGTCGCTTTGCGGCTTAAACGTCACGCTGCCCTACAAGACGCAAGTCATGGCGCAGTTGGACGAGTTGGACGACGACGCCCGCGTGATTGGGGCGGTCAATGTCATCCGGTTTGGGAAAGGACGCTTTGGCCGGCGGAAACTCAAAGGCTACAACTCGGACATCATCGGATTCAAGCAGTCCATCGCGCCCCTGCTGGACGATTCGCACCGCAACGCCCTGATCCTGGGTACCGGCGGTTCCTCGAAAGCCGTCTTCCACGGATTGAAGCAGTTGGGCGTCAATCCCGTCTTCGTTTCGCGCAAGCAAAAGGAATTTTGCCTCGCCTACGAGGATTTGACGCCCCGGATGATGGAACGCTACACGGTGATCGTCAACGCCACACCGGTAGGCATGTATCCGAACGTAGAACAGTGCCCCGGCATTCCCTACGACTTGCTGACGCCCGGCCATTTGCTGTACGACCTGCTTTACAACCCGGACGAAACTGCTTTTCTGCGCGAAGGCAAAAAAAGAGGCTGCGTCGTGAAAAACGGCCTGGAAATGCTTCTTTTGCAGGCATACGAATCCTGGAACGTCTGGAACAGGTAAAAAAGGGTGCACGGTGCACGACCGGATTAGCAGAGCCGAATCTTTAAATTCATGACAAGAACAGTGATAGCGAGCGAAAGCGACCCGTATTTCCCGGCTTTTTGCGAGATGTACGAATCCTCCTTCCCGCTTTCCGAACGCCGCTCGCCGGAAGACCAGCGCCGGCTGTTTTCCAACAGGGCGTACCGGCTGGAAGCATGGGTCGAAGGCGACCGGCTGGCCGGGTTCCTGGGCTGGTGGGCGGGCGGCGACTGGCGTTTTGTAGAGCATTTTGCCGTTCATCCGGACTGCCGTTCGGCGGGATACGGGAGTCGTTTCCTGTCCGGATGGATGCGCGAAAGCGACTTGCCGGTCCTGCTGGAAATCGAACCGGTGACGGACGAAACCACCCGCCGCCGGCAACGCTTTTATCACCGCCTGGGATTCCAGGACAACGAGATCGTCCATTACCAGCCGCCCTACCACCGGGAAACGCCGTCCGTGCGTCTGTGGATAATGTCCTTCCCGCAGCCCCTCACGCCCTCCTCGTACGAAAAATTCAAACGGGTACAGCAAACGGAAATCATGCCGTCGTTCCACTGAAGGAGATACTTGCCGATATGACTTTTTATATCGGTAAGTATGGAAAGTTATATCGGTAAGTATAGAAAGTTATATCGGTAAGTATGCGCAGACAGATGAATTTAGCTTACTTTGTGTCACTCCCCGCCGTTTTGTATTTGCCTGTCTGAACTGTGATTCACATGATTAAAGGATTCTCAGGAATGTTCCTTACGGCGGGCATCCTGAAAATCCTTTCATCAAGCGAATCAAGGTTCAGACGATTATTTTCTTCGCCGGCCGCTTTCCATACGCTGTACAGCAAAGCGCCGCCAAGCGAGTAAACCGTTACCTGCTCCGATACAGGGCTGTTCACGTACAGGCCGTTGCCGTTAACTCACGAATGTCCTGCCGCTCTCCTTACCCCGGTAGTACCTTTCGCCGAAAATACCCCGGCCCGTTTCTACGGCTTCTTCGGACCTCCCGTCGCTGTAGTCTATGCGTGCTTTGCCTCCGGACGGGCCTGAGCCGAAGTTGGTCATCTTCAATACGAGCCACAGTACGGCCAGCCCCAGGACAACGATGATCAGCATGTTCACAAAAGTCAAGACCGTCACAACGGTGGCGATACTTCCGAGCAGGTAAACAAACGAGCCGAAAAAAGCGCCCTTCAGGTTGGCGCCGTAACTGCGGAACAGCATGACCAGTTGTATAATCTGCATGACCGCCAGCAGGCCAAGCGCCCAGAAGATGCCGGCCTCAAAGAAGAAGCCGCAAAGTATCAGGAGCGCCAGGCCTCCGGCATAGGAGTATAGCCCCAGGCGGAGATCGCAGGACGTGTTCCCGCCGGCCAGGACGTCGTTCATGGCGTCCAGGAAATAAAAAACCTGATTGTAAACGATTCCCCCCAGCAGGAAAAAATTGATGATGGTCCACAGCCAGCCCACCTTGTCGGGGTCGCAAAACCAGACGGAACTACCCACGGAAACCACGTGCATGATTTCGATGAAGCAGGCGGCCAGGAAAAGTGCGTTGGAGGCCGCGTAAGCAGTGCCGCGCAAGGGTTCGTCCGTTTTCCGCGTACGCCGTATCACAAACAGGGCGACGGAGATAATCAACACAAGCCACGCCATCACAGGCAGGCCGAAAAATTCCTTTACGTAAAAAATAAATCTGTCCATAATAAAGTGCTGTTTTTGTTTGAAATGAATAGGTTAATAACCGGCGACTCCTTTCGCCGTCCGGCCCGAGAGGCCTTTCACGATCCATACTCCCTGCGGGAGATGGGGTATGGGGAAGGCGGCTTCGCCGGGAGGGAGAGAACCGTGACCGGTTCTCTCTTTCGGCGAATGTGTTCGGATTCTCCCGAACCCTCAAAATACCCATCCCAGACGGATGGCCGGGTTGAATTCTGTCCCGAAGGCAGTCTTGTTCACCTTGTCTTTTGGCTCCACGGTTGCGGTTGACCCCCCTTGGGTGGTTTCGATAACCGTATTGTTCAGCGATTTGAGTTTGATTCCAAGCCCTACTTCGACGCCTGCGTACAGGTGTTTGGCGAAATAGTAGTTGAAACCGCTGAATACGCCGATCCCGAACGTGTTGAACAACTCACCCTCATTCCGGATGATCTGTTTGAAGTTGCGTCCCTCGGTGATGGAATTTTTCGAATCGACGGAAATAAGCAGTTCCGCGCCCAGGTAGGGAGCCAGCCGTTCGGTACCCGACAGGTAATAAGCTATACCCGGCGTGAAACTGATCTTGGTAGACCGCTTCGTTGAGTGTATCCATTCATCTTCCGTCTGTCCGTTATCGTCGCTTTTCGAGTCTGTGTCGATACCGACCCCCAGACGAAAGGCAAGGTTGTCGGACACCATATACACGCCTCTGATCTGCCCTTTCGGGATAGAGATACTGGCGCTGTCCGTGTCTAAGGACGAAAAGCCCACTTCCAGGGAAAAACTGCCTTTTTCGGGTTTAAAACCGTTGCCTGTCTGACCCTTCACTGCGGTCAGCATCATCGTGACCGCTACTAATACGAATAAATACTTTTTCATTCTCTTTCTGTTTTAGTTGATAAATAATAATTCAATAAGTGAGATAAACTCTTTTTTTCTTTGGTTGCCGTCACTGAAAACGGGGATTCCCGGAGACGCCCGTCAGACGGCGGGACAGGCGCTCTTTGAGCTTCCGGAAGTCCGGAAGCCCTGTTTTGGCTTCGTCGCGGTACAGCTCCGTTTCGGGCGGTTTTTTCCCGAAGACCGTCAAGGCGTTCGGGAGATTCGCGAAGGTGGAAACATCCCTGTATATTGCTTTATCATCGAACACCGCCACGAAGTGCTTTCCTCCCGGTCCGATACTGTAGTCTACTCTGTCTGCCCGGCCGAAGGCATTGATATAAACCGTATAGTTGGAGTTGGCCGTCCCGGCATAATGATGGACATAGACGCGATAGTGGCCCGTCAGTTTGGGGTCGTGCCAGTAAATGTTTTCCGGGCCATTGGTCCAGCTGCTTCCCGGCCGCTCACTGTACGCCTTCCGGTTGTCGCGGTCCAGATATCCTCCCGATGCGGACGTTTTGTGGTTCCAGTAGATCCTTTCGCCATTCGGGTCGGTCACATGCAGGTCCAGATCGTTATCCGTGTACCAGGTCAGCGTGACCTGGATCGGGCCGTGTCCACTGGTCAGGATGTCGTCGGCCAGCAGGAGGTTTTCCTCGACTTCCGGACGCTCCAGGTCGGTGAGGAGCCCTCCCGCCGCGTCGTACAGCCCCGACATGATATTCGACATGCAGTAGGACGGGTCGGTGCGGCATTTCAGGAGATTCATCGCGGCGGAAGCCGTCGAGCCGGCCTCCAGCGCGAGTCGGGTGGTTTGAATGTAGCGGTTGTCCGGTATGGCTTCGTCCAGCATTTCCATGAAATTGGTTGCAAAGTCAAGATAAGCCGTCGGGTCTCCGTAGCGCATACCCATCATGGCCGGAATTGCTTTTATCCCGTAGCCGATGCCAATCAGTACCAGCCGCCCGTCGGCCTTAAATTCCTCATAGAAGGCGTCGCCCAGCCTTCCCCAGTCGATCGCCCGCGTGTCGGTGGCGTTCCAGCGTTCATAAAACCCGCTGTCCCAGTCCACGCCCGTTTCCATGTCGCGATAGACCGTGACTTCGCCCGCTTCGTCGATGACGGCCATATCCGCCCGGGTGCCCGAGAAGTTGTTCATCACGAAATACGTGTTGTCGTGGATGTACAACACCGGATAGCCTTCGTCCGAAAAAAGGATACCGAAACTCTCCTCCGTTTCACGGTCGGTCACGACGGAGAAAAATAGCTTCCCGGTTTCCGAATCGTTCAGGATACCGATGTCGGTATCGCCGTCGGAGGCAAAACCGTCGAAGACGTCTTCCTCCGGGTTCAGTTTTAGCATCAGCAGGGAGCCTTCCGGATAGGTCACCGCAGGCTCGCCGTCGTCGGGGTCGGAGCCTCCGTGCGTGCCGTCTCCGCAGCCGGGAAACAGCAGCACGGCAAAGGCTAGTAGCCCCCGTGCAAATAAATTCTTTTTCATCTCATTCTGTTTTTAATTAATCAGTTAATGTAAATTTCTTTGTCCATCATACGTTTTTTTTAGTCCATGTAAATTTTCTTTGTCCATCCGCTGCTGCCGGCGACTATCGCGACGCCGCGCGGGAGATGCGGGAGGGCGAACGTGGCCGGGCCGGAGGGCTTGACGGCGCGGAACAGCAGCGAGCCGCCGGCGGAATAGACCGTCACCTGCTCGGCAGCCGGCGAATCGACACTCAGTACGCCCGCCGCACAGCGAACGCCGACCGACTGCTCCGGCACGGCGGCATTGCCGGTGGCGACAGTGCCGAACAGGCGCCATACGGCGGCGCCCCTGTACACCGATTCGCGACCGGAGGGCACGCGGAGCGTGACGCCGTCCAGGCTCACGCCGCTGAATACAAGCGAGGTGATGCCCACCGGCGTGTCCCAGGCCACCGCGACGCTCTTCAGCGCCGTGCAGCCCGCAAAAGCCAGCGCACCGATCGAAGTGACGCTTTGGGGTATTGAGACCGACGTCAGTGTGGCGCAGTTCCGGAACGCGCCGACGCCGATGCTTTTCACACTGGACGGAATCACCGCGTTTGCGCCCGTGCACTTGTACCCGGTCAGCGTCCCGTTCGCGTCGATAACGAAGTCCGCCTCATTCCCGCCG
>JAISOP010000110.1 GCA_031275525.1 Tannerella sp. | reverse complement strand
CATTAAGGATGAGCAGGGTCGTACCTTGTGTGTACCTTTGTGGGCCGGCGATTTGACGCCCCGATGGATACAATTGGGACCTTATGAGAATCCGCTAAAAATGCCGTCGTGCCACTGGTTAGTAGTGAGATCCAACGAGAATAGTGACGTGTCGCACGTACATCTGATCAACCGGGAATTTGAGAATATCCGTCTCGAATATCTCCAGTTATTTACGAAGTTGTCAGAGTTCCATCCTGTATTTAATAGTGCTTTTTATTATAAAGGTGGCGCTGATTATCGTCCAGCATTCTACGATGGTGCAATGCTAAAAGGGGAAGTAGGTACTGACAAATATTTTATCCGGGTAACGGGAGAGGCTCGGAAAAATCCTCGTTGGGGCTATAAGTATATTGAGAAGGATGAGATCAATCTAACAGGGTATGCTTTCAAATACTTCGGAACAACATCCTTTGACGATCCTAACGCCAACCTCTATTTGGGCGTAGGTGAAACTACCAATAAATCGAAGGCGGATACTTCTTTGTATGCACTGACGGATAAAACCTTCTTTGCACTGGAGTTGCCTGATGAATTGACGGGTGATGGTGTGGAACAATATGGTATCGGTCGGAATAACGATTTTGGGACGGATACACTTGTCAGGCGCATAAATAGAAAATATAGCGATGAGCAGATAGCTATCTTAGAGAGGCTATATTATAAATTCAAGATCAGTGATTATTTCAAATATCAGTGGAATGATAATTATGTGGTGTTGGAAGAACACGGCGCCACTGCACGCTATGGATATACGCAGGACGCTTGGGCCAAGAGTCGGCAGTTGCAGTATGCCAAATTCTATCTGCGGAACACGTATGAAAAAGGTGGCGTGGATTATTATGCCCTGCTGGATCGTATTATAGATTCGAATTTCCATCACCTGACTCAGATTACCGGTTTGTCGTTGACGGATACCCTTCGGGCGTCAGTGGAGAAAAGCCATACTGGAATAACGGATAAGCAGGATGTACAGGGCTTTGGCGTTGTTAAATTGGGTATAGACGATTATAACTGGTACGCAATAGGTGAAGTAAAATCCACGAATCCGCGTACATCCGGCTTTGCGATTGAGACTTTGACGGAGCCGTTGTACAGGCGCTTCGAGACGCTGGATGAAGGATCGGTTGAAGGCGATGAACCCGATACCGTGATGTTCTATCAGGCCAGGATGGATGGACTCGACGGATCGAGGAGTTATCTTTACGAAGATCAGCACAGCGGGTATTCGTATAATTCCAATACCTACGAGCCGGGGACGACGCAGTATGGCAATGGAATCCGTTACCTCGGCGCAATCAACAATAAACTTGACGAAAGTAGAATAGGACAGGATCCGGTACATCCGCATAATTTTGCGATGTATGTGGATACGGCGTATGTAAACCGCGGAACCGGTCGGATCAAACCGCAATATCTGCTGGTAGTAGACCCGAAGAAGGATATAGGATATGACGGCTGCCCAACCTGCGGTGATGGCGCGCCTGCAGTCCCGTACGTGTATGGCCGCTATTTGCGGAATATGGCGGATTCGGCTTGGGTTACTCCCCCGAATGGCCAGATTAAGTATGAGAAGTATATGTGGAAAACGAAATGGAACCGGTTGGCCTTTGTCAATGCGATCCATGCAGGCGATAGTCTGTATATCCTGGCCGAGCGGACCATTGTATCTCCTGACGGAACGGTCACTGATCCGATTACCCAGTTTTGTGAGAAAGGCGGTGCATACGATGGAAAGTTGAACTTTAAGAAGTTGCAGGCCGAAGAAGGAAAGAAAGTCGCAAAGATAGTAAACTTGGCTAATAATAGACATAAGGATGAGGTATTCTCGTTCCGCTTTGTGGAAAGACAGTATAATCCGAATGGAACGGTGAACACCGCAGCCAGCAAGGAATTCTATATCGAATCCGAAACGACGAATCGCGACACGGGCAAAGGGCGTATGATTGCCCCGATGGAAGGCGGCTGGATTAAGATACAGGATTATGTGCCGATCATCACGCGCGGCGCATACCACGATGTGATTATACAGGCCGAAGTCTTTGATGTGGAAAAAACGACGAAGTAGCCGGTGGCCAAAGAAGCCGTGGCAACGACGGACGTGAAGGTGGTTTCAGGGAAAGGATCGGTAACGATTCTGAACGCAACCGGGGAAAATGTAATCATCCGCAATTCGCTGGGTCAAACGGTCGCAAATACCGTTCTGACGGTTGATAATGCCACGATTGCCGTTCCCCAGGGAATTGTCATCGTAACGGTTGGCGGAAACACAGTAAAAGCAATTGTGAAATAAATTATTCGATAAATGCCGGGATGGAAGTGTACCTTCCTTTGCGGAGGTACGCTGCCATCCGGCAAAGAATAGAATAGAAATAACAGAATATGAAACATAA
This sequence comes from Tannerella sp., assembly GCA_031275525.1. Lineage (GTDB taxonomy): Bacteria > Bacteroidota > Bacteroidia > Bacteroidales > Tannerellaceae > Tannerella. The sequence continues at coordinate 30,050 of JAISOP010000110.1, read as the reverse complement.
AAATTATATGATTATGAACAAGAAAATTTTCACGCTATTGACTGGCGCTATTTTGATGTTCTCTTTAGCGTTTTCGGCGAGTGCGCAAAATACTCCTCCTGGTAGTCATACTGGTGGTGCCGTTTGGAGTTCGCCGGCGAACAAGTTGTATCTTGGCGATACGGTGAAAACATTGGCGGACGGAGCCAACGCTTATTATCATCTGAAAATAGACTCAATCGCGTTGGTGAATGGTGCGGGTGTTGAAGTGAAAGCTAGCGGTGGTATTTTGAATGATTCGCTCGTACTCTATTTAGGAAGGGCAATTAATCGTAACGGGCTGTTAGATTATAACCATCTTTTTATTGATACGCTGAATTACGCGCGGACACATAAAGGCACTCTTATTGGTGGTGATCAGTTTGCTCCGTTTACCACGGAGTCTAAAGCGGAAGAAAGCGCCGCATCGTTGTGGTGTGTCATAACGCGTCCGTATGAAGAAAATGGTGCGCAAGTTGCGTCGTTTGATTTTCTCAACAAGCAGCAAAAAGCTTTGCTGGAAGTAAGTGTAGATAGTGCGAAGACGGGTAGTAATGACCGTAAAGAATACGCAACGGCGGATTCCGCCTATGCGCGCAGTGGCCTTTCCTCCTGGGGATTCTCGGCTGTGTATAAGAATAAAGGGTTGCCTCAGCGCAAACCCCTGTACACCGAAGTTCCGGGTAAGCCCGATATCGTGGCGGTACTCTGTATTGATACTATGGCATATGCCGGAGGCGCAGGAGAGTTTAAAGTTGTGGTCAGAGAGGTGCCTGCTAATTTTGTGAATGGTACGGGTGAAGACTACGGTAACGTGCCGGGTCTCCTTTTCTTTACTATATGGTCGCCGGCGCCGTTCCTGCTGGATGCAGAGGATATTAATACGCACTTTGGAACATATCCGGATGGTGATAATAGCGAGAGGAACTTCTCTATGCCGGGAATTTCCGACGAAAATAATCCTTTCCTGGATGGCAATTTAAGAGCAGTGTATATTGATTCGGCGTCTTATGGTCTCCGTATTACTCTTCCTACCGGATTTCCTGAGTGGGATGGTACGGCTCTTTCTCCTTCTTCTTCTATCACAGGATACGGAGTGGATACTGTGAGAGGTTCCTATCTGGATTCTCTGGGTTATCTTTGGATACATGAGGATGCTGCGACTAATGCTAAGTATTTGCGTGCGCTCAATGAGTATTGGACTGTGTCGACGGGTAACACAAAACACCTTAAGTTGGGATTAGATGGTAATCTAAGGAGCGTAGAGAGAGGAAATTACTATAACGCGGTCGGCGATTCAACCGGATACGGTCAGTATGCTTGGCGTTTCATTTATGATCCTGCAACTGATGATATTGCGGTCAATACTTTTCAGGCCACTTATAGTCCGTATGAGTTTCTCCCGGAGTTGGCTGCATATTACGGGACTACAGCGAAGAACTGGACAGATTCGGTTGTACTGGCTCGCTTTACATTCTTTGCGGATACCCTCGCTTTGGATTCTGCGGAGTTGAGGAAGACATACTCCTCCTTCACTAACTGGCAGGATTTGTTTGCTTCCACCTCCACCGAGTGGTGGCGAGCTGCTACGGTACCCCTGACGCCCGGGGATTCTACTGATGGGGATGGTTTTTACGAGTTTAATCTCTATCATAAATTGTATGTAACATCACAGAACCTCCTGACAAGCGAAGAACCTGTGGTTACATTAGGCCAAGATGATGGGACAACGACAATAATTAATTTCGGCCTGTATGATCAATGCAAAGCGGGCGGGGGTATAGGTAACCGAGCGTCGATTCCGCCCGGTGTGTACTTGATTCGCAGTGAAGGAGGACAGTATCTGCATGTGCCGTTGTATTCGGTACACGACTCTGCGGAGTGGACGAATTTGAATACGGATGTACATCCCGAACTTCTGCCGTCCTTCCAGTGGATCGTAGAAAAGCGTTATACGGATCCGGCCTATACTAATTCGTCGCAGATTACGCTCGTAAACCGTGAGTTCCCGTGGTTGAGGTTTGAGAATATTCAGTTGACTATAGATCAGAAGAAACTGGATTTGTATCCGGATTTCGACTGGAATATCCGCGAGGTAACCAATTCATCGACGACGTCATTTGCCGATAGAGGGACGAATACCCACTCCTTTATCGATTTGACTACTGTAACAGATAAGGATGGGAAATTGGTAATATCTGATCCGTATCTGGGATATACTTATATTGATTCGAAAGTGGCGGATACCGCTATCTATGCGTTCAATTACAAGTTCGGCCAATATGATCGCTATCTGAGCAAAAACGATGACAATGTAGCGGATTCGGTGGTCTATGCCCAATCAGACAACTTCTATACGAGGTTGTACTTCAAGTTGGATACGGTTACTGATAAGTTCGGTAAGTTAGCTGAATACGGATACCCAGTCCAAGGATCGAAGGGGAAGACGCAGATACCGGGGCTTGTCCAGTTGGTACGCCAGCCGTATCGCCTGGTCTATCAGGATCCATACAAATTTGTATGCTATAATAATTTGTCTGTGGTTAACGGAACCGATCACAATTACCGGTTAGGTTCGGCAGGCGAATTCAAGGATATTCTCGGCATTCCGTCCTTCTATCTGAGAAATGTGTACTATAATGAGACTTTAGGCGATACTTACTTTGCCCTGGTTCAGCTTTTCGATTATACATCGACGCTTTCGGGCACGTATGATACTGAAGATGATATGATGGATGCGCTTGAGGCGTATCTAAAACGGATGTATGGCGAAGTGTATGCCGAGAAAGTGGTTGAAAATCTGCAGTTGGGTAAGAATAAGAATGGCCAGTGGAATCCGGGTATTTTGGTTGCTGCTGTGAATGTAGATGATGGTACGGCGAGATTGCAAGCGCAGGTTCGTGCGGATAATGAGACGCGTGTTTCTACGTTCCGCAGAACGGGCCTGGCGGATCCGATCTATCGTCGCTTCAACACCGAAAAAGAAGGTACGCCGGATGATTCGCCCGATACGGTGAAATTCTTTACGATTAACGAGCAGCCGCATTACCAGTTGTTCGAAAATCAAGGTAATTTGACGGATCAAAAGAGATACTGGACCAATCCGAAGGCAGGTCTCCTGCAGCAGTTTGACGGCGGGAAACAGTATCTGGGCCTGGTGAATACGCTTGCGAATGAGGTGGAAATGAAAAAGTATAACGTTAGTACGGCTATCTTTGTGGATACGGCGTATATTAATCGTGGTACGGGTCCCATCAAACCGCAGTATATGCTGGCTGTTCGCCCGCATATCGTTGAGGCAGCACTGGGCTGCAATGATGTAGGAGAACCAACGGTTCCGTTGCCTGGGTATGTGTACGCACATTACCTGATCAATGCGTACGACTCGGCACACCTTGATGGTGGTGTAGAAGATGTTGATTATTTGTGGGATTACGGTTGGTCGCGCCTGGTCTTTACACCGGCGATTCATGCGAACGATGCATTGTATATCCTGGGCGATGCCGCCGATCTTTTCAATGCTGAAGGGAAGGCCATCAAGAGTGATAAATATGAGAAGCTCTTTAACAAAACGAGCGATAATACAGGCTTTGCATTGAAGGTGGACAAGTTGGATGCCTATTGCAAGGAACTTGGTATAAAGAAAATTGAACTGGGAGACAACACGCATAAGGATTGTGTATTCTCCTTCCGTTTGATAGAACGTCATAACAACGAAGAATTCCTGATTGAATCGGAAACAACGGTTAGAGGAGAGGACAACCCGATCCTGCGTCCGTGTGATGGTGGCTGGGTGAAGGTTCAGAATGGCGTGCCGTGTATTTCCCGCGGATTGGATCATGTGAAGGATATTGGTGAAGGCGATGTCTTCAACGTGGTAAAAGCCAGTGATGTGCTACCGGTTTCGAACGAAGAAGTGGCTGCTGTAACTCCCGTTACCGTAACCGGTAATACGGGTTCGGTATCCATTTTGAATGCCGCCGGCAAGAAGGTTGTAATCAACAATATCTTGGGTCAGGCTGTTGCAACTACAGTGTTGGCATCCGATAATGCGACTGTTCAGGTCCCGATAACGGGTATCGTGATCGTAAGCGTGGAAGGTGAGCCTGCTGTAAAAGCACAGGTGAAGTGATGATTGAATAATCGTTTTCGATATTCATCTTAAAGAAGGCGCCTCCCTTAACGGGGAGGCGCTTTTTTTATTTAGAGGGGGGGGTATAGGGCCTATAGGATTTTTGGGACTTAGGGGACTTTTGGGACTTGGGAGTAGATTTAGATTGACAGGCAATCCATAGCCTATAAAAAAAAGGGCGCGTCTCACGACGCGCCCTTCAATCAAACATAACATAAAAACAACTATTTATCGAATAAATAGCAACTCTCTATACTTGGGTAACGTCCACATTTCGTCGTCCACTATAAGCTCGAGCTTGTCGGCGTGGTAACGGATGACGTCGAAGTAGGGTAATACCGTGTCGTGGTAGGCCAGGGCCTTTTCGTAAACGCACTCGATCCGGTTGGCTACCTTGCGGGCTTCGATCATCGCATCCGTGTTTTCCTTGATGGCGGCTACGTGCTTGGATATTTCCTCTACTAAGGAGGCGTCCAGGCCGGATAGCTCGGCGGCTTTCTCGGACGGATAGACGGCCTTGATCTTGTACAGGTTGTCGAGCAGGACGGACTGGTAGCGCGTGGCTATGGGGATGATGTGGTTGATGGCCAGGTCGCCCAGGACACGTGCCTCGATCTGGATCTTCTTCGTGTAGGTCTCCCACTTGACTTCGTTGCGGGCGTGTAGCTCCTTCTCGCTCAGGACACCGGTGGAGGTGAAGAGACGAATGCTGTCGGGGGCGGTGTAGGCGTTGAAGATCTTCGGTACGCTGGTCTCGCAGTCCAGACCCCGCCGGGCAGCTTCTTCTTTCCATTCTTCGCTGTAGTTGTTGTCGTCGAAACGGATGGGTTTCGAGATTTTGATGTATTCCTTCAGTACCTCGAAGATGGCTTTTTCCTTGGTGACGCCCTGGGCGATTTTCCCGTCCACGGTCTGCTTGAACTCGATCAGCTGGGCGGCGACGGCGGCGTTGAGGGCGGTCATGGCGGAGGAGCAGTTGGCCGAGGAACCGACGGCGCGGAACTCAAACCGGTTGCCGGTGAAGGCAAAGGGGGAGGTGCGGTTGCGGTCGGTGTTGTCGAGCAGGACGTCGGGGATGTGGGCGATGCCGAGGCTGAGGCGCTTTTGGCTGTCCACGACGATGGCCTGTTCGGTGGTGCTGTTTTCGAGCAGGTCGAGGATTTCGGAGACCTGGGTGCCGAGGAAGGCCGAGATGATGGCCGGGGGCGCTTCGTTGGCTCCGAGGCGGTGGGCGTTGGTGGCCGAGCTGATGGAGGCTTTGAGGAGCGCGTTGTGCTTGTAAACGGCCATCAGGATGTTGACCAGGAAGGTGACGAAGCGGAGGTTCTCTTCGGGCGTTTTGCCTGGGGTGAGGAGTCCGACGCCGGTGTCGGTGCCGAGGGACCAGTTGTTGTGTTTGCCTGATCCGTTGATGCCGGCAAAGGGTTTCTCGTGCAGGAGGATACGGAAGCCGTGGCGACGGGCTACCTTCTTCATGATGGACATGATGAGCAGGTTTTGATCGACGGCCAGGTTGGTCTCGTTGAAGATGGGGGCCAGTTCAAACTGATTGGGCGCCACTTCGTTGTGACGGGTCTTGAGGGGGATGCCGTACTTGTAGCCTTCGAACTCGAGGTCCTTCATGAAGGAGGTGACCCGTGTGGGAATGGCGCCGAAGTAGTGGTCCTCGAGCTGCTGGTTCTTGGCGGACTCGTGTCCGAGCAGCGTCCGTCCGGTGAGCAGGAGGTCGGGCCGGGTGGCATAGAGTCCTTCGTCGATCAGGAAATACTCCTGCTCCCAGCCGAGGTAGGAATAGACCTTCCGGACGTTGGGGTCGAAGTAGTGACAGACGGCGGTGGCGGCTCGGTCAACGACGTTGAGGGCCTTGAGGAGGGGCGCCTTGAGGTCGAGTGACTCGCTGGTGTAGGAGATGAAGATGGTCGGTATGCAGAGCGTGTCGTCCATCACAAAGGCGGGCGAGGAGGGGTCCCAGGCCGTATAACCTCTGGCTTCGAAGGTGCTGCGGATGCCGCCGCTGGGGAAGCTGGAGGCGTCGGGTTCCTGCTGTGCGAGGAGCTTGCCGGAGAATTCTTCGACGATGCTCTCGCCCGGTGCGCCGGCGTAGTCGATGAAGGAGTCATGCTTCTGGGCCGTGCCGTCGGTGAGGGGTTGGAACCAGTGCGTGTAATGAGTGGCGCCAAGTTCCATGGCCCACATTTTCATGCCGGCGGCCACGTCGTCCGCAATCACCCGGTCGAGCGTTTCGCCCTTTTCGACGGCGTTGCGGATGGCTTTCAGCGTCTCCTTCGAGAGGTACTTGGCCATCGTGGAGGAGGTAAATACATACTTCCCGTAGAAGTCGGAGACATATCTGGACGGGGAAGAAATCAGAAGCGCTTTCTTTTTGAAGGCTTCTTCTACTGCTTTGAATCTTAATGTACTCATAGTTGTAAATTGAAATATTAAATGGATTTATTTGAGAATCATGTTGGCGTCGCGGCAGAGTCGGATCATGTCTTCGGGCCAGAGGGAGGCCTGGACTTCGCCGATGTGTGCGCAGCGCAGGAAATACATGCAGAGGCGCGACTGTCCGATGCCACCTCCGATGGAGAGGGGGATTTGCCCCTGAAGGAGGGCGCGGTGGAAGTCGAGCGATGCACGTTCGGGACAGCCCTCCAGTTCCAGTTGTCGCAGGAGGGCGGGCGGATCGACGCGGATGCCCATCGAGGATATTTCGAAGGCGCAGTCGAGCAGGGGGTTCCAGAGGATGATGTCCCCATTGAGGCCGCGGTGGGTGTCGTCGGTCGGCGTGGACCAGTCGTCGTAGTCGGGCGCGCGTCCGTCGTGTTTCTCCCCGTCGGCCAGGACGGATCCGATGCCGATGACGAAGATGGCGCCGTATTGCCGAGCGGCTTTCGTTTCGCGTTGGCGTGGCGAAAGTTCGGGGTATTGGGCCAGCAGGTCTTCGGAATGGATAAAGGTGATGCGCTCGGGCAGGCGCGGCTTGGCGCCGGGCAGGAGGGCGGTGGTACGCTGTTCGACGGTTTTGACCACGGCGTAGATGTCCTCCACCACGGAGCGCAGGAAGGCCACGTTGCGGTCTTCGTCGCGGATGGTGCGTTCCCAGTCCCATTGATCGACATAGAGGGAATGGATATTGTCCAGTTCCTCGTCGGCTCGGATGGCGTTCATGTCGGTATAAAGGCCGCTGCCGGCGGGGATTTGGTAAAGCCCCAGTTTGAGGCGTTTCCACTTGGCGAGGGAGTGAACGATCTCGGCTTGCCGGTCGTTGAGGTCTCGCACGGGAAAGGAGACGGCGCGTTCGACCCCGTTCAGGTCGTCGTTGATCCCCGTTCCGGAGAAGACGAACAGCGGCGCCGTCACCCGTCTAAGGTTCAGCGTCCGCGCCAGCTCGTCCTGGAACAGAAGTTTGAGCATCTTGATAGCCTCTTCCATAGCCTCGGGAGGCAGGGAGGGCTGATAATATGCCGGAGTGTACAGTTTCATTTTCTTTCTATTTATTCGTTGTCTTTTTGTTGTTTGACTATGTTTGTTATTATTCTCTCGTCTAAAGAAGCAGGCTTCTTGCGTCTAAAGAAGCAGGCTTCTTGTGCCTGAAGAAGCAGGCTTCTTGCATCTGAAGAAGCAGGCTTCTTGCATCTGAAGAAGCAGGCTTCCCACGCCTAAGGAAGCAGGCTTCCCACGTCTAAGGAAGCAGGCTTCCCACGTCTAAGGAAGCAGGCTTCCCACGTCTAAGGAAGCAGGCTTTCCATGCCTCGGTAAGCAGGCTTTCCACGTCTAAGTAAGCAGGCTTACCGCGCTTCGGTAAGCCGATTAACCGTTCCCCCTCCCCTTTCCCGGTAAAGGGAAAGGGGGGAGAATCGGTGTCTTAATAATTCATTGTGTAAATGATCATTCTCTTCAGTTATAGGCGGCTTCGCCATGTTCGTAGATGTCGAGACCTTCTTCCTCGACGCGCCTGGAGACGCGGATGCCGAATGCCAGGTCAAGACCTTTGAATATCACGAAGCCCATGCCGGCAGCCCACAGTCCGATGACTACGGCGCCGATTACTTGTGCCCACAGCAGGCTTGCGCCTCCGCCGTAGAACAGTCCGCCGTCGAGGGCCAGCAGGCCGGTCATCACCGTTCCCACCAGGCCGCAAGTGCCGTGTACGGAGGAGGCCCCCACGGGGTCGTCGATTTTGAACACCTTGTCGATGATTTCCACCGAATAGACCATCACCACCCCGCAGACGGCGCCGATCAGTACGGCTCCCCAGGGCGAGACGGCGTCGCATCCGGCGGTGATTCCGACCAGGCCCGCCAGCACGCCGTTGAGCGTGAGGGAGAGCGACGGTTTGCGGTATTTCGCCCAGGCCGTCAGCAGCGACAGGAGTCCGCCGGCACAGGCGGCCAGGTTGGTGGTCAGGAAGACGTGCGAGATGGCCACGCGGTTTTCCTCGCCGGCAGCCGCCAGCTGCGAACCGGGATTGAATCCGAACCATCCGAACCAGAGGATGAAGACGCCCAGGGCAGCCAGGGTGAGGTTGTGCCCCGGAATGGCTTTCGACTTGCCGTCCTTGCCGTACTTCCCGATGCGGGGGCCGAGGATGGCGGCGCCAACCAGGGCTACCCAGCCGCCCACGGAGTGGACCACGGTGGAGCCGGCAAAGTCATGGAACGTGGCGCCCACCTGCGTCTCCAGCCATCCGCCTCCGGCCATCAACCATCCGCCGCCCCAGGTCCAGTGCCCGGAGACGGGGTAGATGACGACGCTGATGAGGATCGTATAGACGAGGTACATGTGGAACTTGGTCCGCTCGGCCATGGCGCCCGAAACGATGGTGGCGGCCGTGGCGCAGAAAACGGTCTGGAAGATGAGGAATCCCTCCGTGGGCAGGCCGTTGTCGAAGAACGACAGGTCGCCGAAGTTCGGCATCCCGATAAACCCTGCGCCCTCGGAACCGAACATGATCCCGAAGCCGAGGAAGAAGAAGAGCAGCGACCCCAGCGTGAAGTCCATGAAGTTCTTCATCAGGATATTGCCCGTATTTTTGACGCGGGTGAACCCGGCTTCCACCATAGCAAAGCCCGGCTGCATGAAGAATACCAGCATGGCGGCCAGCAGCATCCAAACGGTGTCCAACGATACGCCGTTGCTCGCAACGGTTTCGGCCAGCCCTCCGGCGGCTTCCTGTGCACATACTCCTGCGGCGAAAAGAACGCAAAGCAGGATCCCGGCCGTAGCAGACCGGCTCAAACGGTGTAATGTATATTTTTTCATACTTCTACATGTTAAACGGTTTATAAACGATGCCGGTCATTTTTCCTGCTCGGCGTTATAGAGCGCAATGTCGCCCCGCTCGGCCGTACGGATACGGACGGAGTCATCGACGGTGGAGATAAAAATACGCCCGTCGCCGATCTCGCCCGTCCGGGCGGTTTGAAGGATGGCGTTCACCGTCCGCTCCGCGTTCACGTCGCGCACGACGATCGTGAGCAGCGTGCGCTCGATGTAGCTCGTGTCATACACCACCCCGCGGTAGATACGCTCCTGGCGGGTCTTCCCCACGCCGCGCACGTCATAGTAGGAAAACCATTCGATGTCGGCCTCCAACAGCGCTTCCTTCACTTCCTCAAACTTGGTTTTGCGAATAATCGCTTCGATCTTTTTCATATCTGTTTCCCTTTTAGCGATAAATGTTCCTACAGACTGATCCCGAAGACGAAATACGCCTGCTTGCCGGCCGGGTTGAAAATCACTTTCGTGAAGGCCGGAAGGGTAAACGATTCCGTGACTTTGATTTCCTTCGACCCGGTGATCCCGAGGTTCACCACGTTGAACCCGTCGGCATAAATACTCTCCCAGGGCGTGACGCCCAGTTCGAGCTTCAGGCCGTAGTCGCCCACCTTGAAAGGGGCGCTGGCTTCGATGTAGGTGGAAAAGGCCCGTTTGTCTTCGTCGGAAGGCTTGTCGTCGGCCCCTGCAAAAAACGTGTTCCACGACAGCGCCAGCGGCCCGAAGTCGTATCCCGCCGAGGCTTCGAACATGTGAGCCGTTTGGTCCCCGTAACTAAAATAGTCGTCAGCCTCCAGTTCCCCGCGATACGCAAACCAATAGTCCGTCAGGGCGAGGCTGAGGCCGCCGATGCCGTAGCCCAGCGTAAAGTCAAACTCGTCCACATAGGCGGGCGACGTGAAGCCGACCGACCCCCAGGCGGCCAGCGAAAATCCGCCCGCCGAAAAAGACAGCGCCGGCTGTATGCTGACGCCGCCACAGTACGCACCCCGCCAGACATAACTGCTGACCAGGTCGCCACCTGCCGAAAGTTCCTGCGCTCCCATACGGGCAGGAACAGCCACCCACACGACGGCGGCCATCGCTGCTGCCGTCAGGATTCTTTTTGCAATGTTCATTCTTTTCATTCCTTTCATTGTTATTAAGTGATAGAATCAGTAGGGGGTTCCCGCAGTATCTGTCCCTGCGTTGTGCGCATCAACTACATGAATATACTCATACGTTCACCCTTTTATTTTAACCATTTATAGATTCGTTCCATCGCCTCGGTACAGTGTTCCCTGGTACCGAAGGAGGTGAGGCGGATATACCCCTCGCCGCTCGGCCCGAAGCCGACGCCCGGCGTGCCTACCACCCTGGCCCCGTGGAGCATCCGGTCGAAGAAAGTCCACGACGCCACGCCCTCGGGCGTTTTGATCCACAGGTAGGGCGCGTTCTCCCCGCCCGAAGCCACCGTCAACCCGGCGCCGCTCAGCCCTTCGCGCATGATGCGGGCATTCTCCATGTAATACCCGATCACCTCCCGGACCTGCGCCGCGCCTTCGGGCGAATAAACCGCCTCCGCGCCGCGCTGGGTGATGTAACTCGTGCCGTTGAACTTCGTGCACTGGCGGCGGCTCCACAGCTGGTTCAGCGGCACGGCCTCGCCGCCGGCCGTATATCCCTTCAGCTCTTTCGGCACCACGGTATAGCCGCAGCGTACGCCCGTGAACCCGGCCGTCTTCGAGAAACTCCTGAACTCGACGGCCACCTTCTTCGCATCCTTGATTTCGTAGATGGAATGAGGGAGTTCCGGGTCCTGGATATACGCCTCGTAAGCCGCGTCGTAGAGGATGAGCACCTGGTTGGCCAGTGCATAATCGACCCATTTTTTCAGCGCCTCGCGCGTGATGGAAGCGCCGGTCGGGTTGTTGGGATAGCAGAGGTAGAGCAGGTCGATCCGCCGGTCGGGCAAGTCGGGGATAAAGCCGTTCGCCTCGGTGCAGGGGATGTAAACCACGCTGCTCCAGCGTCCCTCGGCGAGTTCGCCGGCGCGTCCGCCCATCACGTTGGAGTCGATGTAGACGGGGTAAATCGGGTCGGTCACGCCCACGCAGTTGTCGCGTCCCAGAATGTCGCCGATGTTACCCGAATCGCTCTTGGCGCCGTCGCTGACGAAGACCTCGCCCGGCTCGAGCGTCACGCCGCGAGCCGCGTAGTCGTGCCGGATGATGGCGTCGATCAGGAACGGATAGCCCTGTTCGGGGCCGTAGCCTCGGAACGTCCGGACGTCACCCATCTCGTTTACCGCCCCGTGCATGGCGTCACGCACGGCCTGCGGCAACGGACGGGTCACGTCTCCAATACCTAAACTAATCACTTCTGCCTTAGGATGCGTCCGTTTATAGACCTGCACCCTCCGGGCAATATCCGAAAACAGATAATTGCCCGGCAGTTTCAAAAACTGTTCGTTTATTAAAGCCATTTTTATTCGAATTGTTGTTATGTATGTTATTAATATGTATGTCTGTGGATCGTTCCGGGTGGAACGGCGCAGGATGCGTGGCCGGGAGTAGGCGTTTTTCGCAACCGTCCGTACGGCGTGTCTTCTGCGCCGCTCAACCGGAATGTGCGAACCCCTGTCGTCCGGGAAAACGCCGGAACCGTTACCGGCTCCGTATGCCCTCTGAATATGTATCGCTCCTGCCATTTTTAAATTACTTGTCGTATATGAATTCCTTTTTGTTCGATTTCGCTGCAAATGTATATCTTTTTGTCATACTACAAGCACATATTACGAACAAAATGTATAGTTTGCTTCATGGCGTTACAATCTGTCGCTTATTGTGTCCCGTTTCCGGCAAATCGTCATCATATATCCGGATTTTCCGTCAAATTGAATGCAAAGGGTAGGGTAGGGGAAATATAATGTCTGAAAATCCACCCTTTTTCTTCCGGCCATGCCATTGGAATCATTGAATCCTTGCATCCTTGAATTTAAATCCGCCCAACCAGTTCGGAGAAAAGCTGTGTCATGGTGTCTGCGGCTTTGTGGGCGGCGGCGATTACGTCGGCTCCGTCGTTGACAAAGTCGTCGTCGAAATGATAGCCTTCATTGGTAATCACCGACATGCCGAAGACGCGCAATCCGGCATGACGCGCCACAATGACCTCCGGCACCGTGCTCATTCCGATGGCGTCGCCCCCCATCCTGCCGTAGCAGGCGTATTCGGCCGGCGTCTCGAACGAGGGACCTGTCAGCCCAACATACACGCCTTCCTTCAGCGAAAAGCCCCTGGCGGCGGCAATGTCTGCGGCCATACGGATAAACTCGCGGTCGTAGGCGCGTGTCATATCGGGGAAGCGTGTCCCGAAAGCGTCGTCATTAGGGCCAATCAGCGGGTTGGGTATCATGTTGATATGGTCTCGAATCACCATCAGGTCGCCCACCTTGAAAGTGGGATTGATGCCGCCGGCTGCGTTCGATACGAGCAGGTTCTTCACGCCAAGGCGTTGCATCACCCGCACCGGATAGGTCACCTGCTGCATGGTATATCCTTCATAATAATGGAAACGCCCCTGCATCACCCAAACGGGTTTTCCGCCTAAGGTGCCGTAAATCAGGTTTCCCTGATGTCCGGTCGCCGTCGTATGTACAAAATGCGGGATTTCACCGTACGGAATCCTGACGGCATGTTCCAACTCACCGGCCAGCGTTCCCAGCCCGCTGCCGAGTATGATGGCCGTTTCCGCCCCTCCCAGCACGCGAGAAACCAAATATTCAACAGTTTTCCGATAGATATTCATTAGCTGATATGATAGTTTGTTTACCGCGCAAAGGTACAATTTTCCGGGTTAGTTCTTTTTTGGAGGCGCTATGATTTTTTCGCATACCTTATATTATCCATTTTTACTCGTTTGCTCTTAGACATTCCATTTCCTCTTCAAGCCGGCTAAAGTTTATGCCAAAACACAGGGGTTTGCAGGCGTGCCGTCAAAAGTCCTCGCGTTGTTCGGTCAGTCCTTCGATGGCGAGCCATTCCCGCGTGTCTTGCCTAAAGCGGAGATATTCTTCCCGTTCGCGGTCAGAGAGCGTGAGGGAGTCGGCCGTGGAGGGCGTCAATATCCGGTAGCCGGGCAACCAAACCCAAACCGGCGTATAGAACGGCCGGATGCGTAGGGGCTGACCGGCGACTTTTTCGAGGTCGAGCGTGACGAGCAGTCCGCCGTTCCGGTAGCGGTTGCGCTGATTCGATACCAGATTGCCCAGCGAATACAAGGTGACGGAACGAATGATGCTGTCCTCCTCCACATGCAGGTCGATCGGCTGAATGACATGCGGATGCGAGCCAATCACAATTTCCACGCCCCGCCGGTGACAATATTCGGCCAACATGCGCTGAGTCGCGTTGGGTTGACGGGCGTATTCGTCTCCCCAATGAAAAAATACCGCTATACAGTCGATTTCCGTACGGTCTATCCGGGAAATATCCTGCGCAATCGCCGACGTATCAATCATGTTGACAATGGTTCCTGCCGGCACGGGGCATCCGTTCGTACCGTACGTATAATTGAAAAGGGCCATCCGTATCCCGTTTACATCTATCCGGAGCGGATGAAAACGGCGGTACTGCAAGCTGTCGGCAAAGGCGCCCGTGAAGGCAATGCCGAGCGAATCGAGGCAGTGCGTCGTGTAATCAATCCCCGTCCGCCCATAATCGCAGATGTGATTATTAGCCAGGGCAACTACGTCAATACCCATCTCCGCCAGCGCACCGGCCAGCGCCGGCGGAGAGCGGAACTGCGGGTATCCCGTATAGCGGCGAGAGGGCGTGAGGGTTGTTTCCAGATTCAGTACGGCAAGGTCGGCCTCTTGAAAAACAGGCGCCACAAAGCGGAATGATTCCGTGTAGTCGTATCCGCCGTCGGACATGCGGGCCGCTTTCACTTGTGGCATGTGCTGCATCAGGTCGCCGGCCAGCATCAGCCGGGCATGTAGGGTGCAAGGAGAAACGTACCCGGAATCGACGCCGGACAAAGGCGTTTGCCTCCCGGCAAAGTGTGAAATGGCAAGCCATGCGAAAAGTCCTACCGCGGCAAATACCGGAAGACTTATCCGCAAACTCTGTTTTTTCAGGCGCATGAACATTCAACTGTTTTCGTACCAGGAAGCATATAGGTGATAATTGCGGGCGATTTTCCGATTGATTTCCTGCGCCTGTGCGGGTTCTACCTTTTTGACGAATTTGGCGGGTACGCCGGCATAGATACAGCCCGGTTCCACCTGCGTATGACTCAGTACAACCGATCCGGCTGCAATAATGGCGCCCTCGCCGACGACGGCGTGATCCAGTATCACCGCACCCATCCCAATGAGCACACTGTCGCAGATATTTGCGCCGTGAATGGTGACGTTATGTCCGATGGAGACGTCGTTACCGATTTCGATGACCGATTTTTCATACAGGGTGTGGAGTACCGAGCCATCCTGAATGTTGACTCCGTTACCGATGCGGATGGAATTGACATCGCCCCGCAAGACGGTACCGAACCAGATGCTGCAACCGCAGCCGATCACGACATCGCCGATGATTACTGCATTGTCGGCCAGATAGGTGTCTTTGCCGATGACAGGAGTGAATCCCCTGACGGATTTGATAAGTGCCATACTTTTCGTTATTTTCCGAATAAAATTGTCCACAAAAGTATGTTTATATCTCTTCACCCACAAAAAATATTGCGGAAAATTTTGCAGGGAACCAAACAATCCGTACTTTTGTGGCCGATTTTTACGGATAAAACAATCAGTAATGTAAAATAACAAACAAAAGTAATTTATGATCGTAGTTCCATTGAAAGAAGGCGAAAGCATTGAAAGAGCGCTGAAGAAGTTTAAACGGAAGTTTGAGAAGACCGGTGTAGTGAGAGAGCTAAGGAGCCGCCAAGCCTTCACAAAACCTTCTGTAGCAAAGAGAAAACAGCGTATTCATGCTATCTCTGTGCAGCAACTGCAACAAGCCGAAGAATAGCCATGTGAAATATTTTTTCTATTTTCTTTGCTCTGTTGAATTTTTTTCTCTACATTCGTCACATCAAAAGACGTGACGTAGGATATGTTTATTGATTCGTTCTTGAGTTATCTCCGTTATGAGAAGGGCTGTTCCGATCATACGATAGAGGCGTATCGCCGCGATTTGCTTCAATTTGGGGTATATATCAGGGGAGAGCGAGTGGATAATACTCCATTTGACCCTTGTGTGATTGAGCCGGAGCAAATTCGCCAGTGGATGATGACACTTCTGGAGCATAAGGTGATGCCTTCTTCCGTCAGGCGCAAGTTAGTTGCACTCAGGACTTATTTCCGGTTTCTTGTCAAGCAGGAAAAGGTGGAAAAAAATCCGGTACAGTTTATTCAGGGCCCCAAGTTGGGAAAGAGGCTGCCTTATTTTGTGAAAGAGAAAGAACTGGCGCAACTCTTAGACGGCGACGGTTTTGAGGACGATTTTGAAGGAATGAGAGACCGGCTGCTGCTGGAATTGCTTTACGAGACGGGTATCCGGCGAGCGGAGCTAATCACGCTCCGGCAAGCGGATGTGGATTTTAGCGGGATGCAACTGAAAGTGACCGGAAAACGCAACAAGCAACGGTTGATACCCTTTGCCGGACGTTTGAAGGAAATGATGCACGAATACGTGTCCCTGCGTAAAAAAACGGTAGGAACGGAAAACGCCTGTTTTTTTGTCAAAAAAAATGGCGCTCCACTCTCTCCGGGTATTGTCTATCGCATTGTGAAACAAGCCCTGACGACGATTCCGATGTTGGCCAAGCGCAGTCCGCATGTGTTGAGGCATTCCTTTGCAACGAGCATGTTGAATAACGGCGCTGAGTTGAATGCCGTGAAAGAGTTACTCGGACACAGCAGTCTGGCTTCCACGTCCATCTATACGCACGTGGCTTTTGAAGAATTGAAAAAAGTGTATCATGCTCATCCAAGAGCGAAAAAGTAAGGAGGAAAAATTTATGGAAATTAAAATTCAAGCGATTCATTTTGATGTTTCGGAACGGTTGGAAACTTTTATCCAGAAAAAAGTTTCAAAGTTAGAACAGTTTCACGACGGAATTCTGACGGCCGAAGTGAATTTACGGGTGATCAAGCCGGAAACAGCCCAGAACAAACAGGCCAGCGTTCGGGTGAAGATCAGGAATAATGAATGTTTTGCCGAAAAGATCAGCGATACGTTTGAAGAAGCCGTTGACCATGTCGCAGACGCGCTGGAAAGACAATTAGTCAAACTGAAAAAAGGCGTGAATAAAAAAACTGCCGATAAATTTTGGCATGTTATAAATAATGGCTAAATTTGCAGCCGTTTCGCCATAAGGCGAGGCGGCTGAATCCCATAAGCCTCTTTAGCTCAGTTGGCCAGAGCACGTGATTTGTAATCTCGGGGTCGTTGGTTCGAATCCGACAAGAGGCTCGAGGAGGCCAAAAGGACCCGTTTCTTTCCGGTGGGGAATGTATAAGCGAGCAACAACGGGAAAACGTTCCCGTGTATAATGAGAGAATGCCTGTGTAGCTCAGCGGTAGAGCACTTCCTTGGTAAGGAAGAGGTCCCGAGTTCAAGTCTCGGCACCGGCTCGACGGATGGGAAATATAAGGATCAAGTGAATATAATTTTAAATAGAGATAATTATTATGGCAAAAGAACATTTTAACAGGACAAAACCGCATGTAAACATCGGTACGATTGGTCACGTTGACCACGGTAAAACAACTTTGACGGCCGCTATCACGACTGTCTTGGCGAAGAAAGGTCTGTCCGAGGTACGTTCGTTCGATTCGATCGACAACGCTCCGGAAGAGAAGGAAAGAGGTATTACGATTAATACGGCTCACGTAGAGTACGAAACCGCAAACCGTCACTACGCACATGTGGATTGCCCGGGTCATGCCGACTACGTGAAGAACATGGTTACGGGTGCGGCCCAGATGGACGGCGCTATTATTGTGGTGGCTGCAACCGATGGCCCGATGCCCCAGACTCGCGAACATATCCTGCTGGCACGTCAGGTAAACGTACCCCGGTTGGTTGTGTTCATGAACAAATGTGACATGGTCGATGACGAAGAAATGCTGGAACTCGTCGAAATGGAGATGAGGGAACTACTTTCATTCTATGATTTTGACGGTGATAACACACCGGTTATTCGGGGTTCTGCGCTGGGTGCGCTGAATGGCGATTCCGAATGCGAAGAGAAAGTCATGGAATTGATGAA
This sequence comes from Tannerella sp., assembly GCA_031275525.1. GTDB lineage: Bacteria > Bacteroidota > Bacteroidia > Bacteroidales > Tannerellaceae > Tannerella. The sequence goes on along the minus strand of JAISOP010000110.1, from coordinate 12,367 downwards.
TGCGGTAGATACGTGGATTCCGCTGCCTCCGCGCGATGTTGACAAACCGTTCCTGATGCCGGTTGAAGACGTATTCTCGATCACAGGTCGCGGTACCGTAGCAACAGGTCGTATTGAAACCGGTATTATCAAAACGAGTGAAGAAGTTCAGATCATCGGTCTGGGTGCGCCGGCAGGAAAGAAATCGGTCGTAACGGGTGTTGAAATGTTCCGCAAGATTCTGGACGAAGGCCAGGCCGGCGATAACGTAGGTTTGCTGCTTCGCGGAATCGACAAGAATGAAATCAAGCGCGGTATGGTGCTTTGCCATCCGGGTAAGATACAGCCTCATTCCAAATTCAAGGCCGAGGTGTATATCCTGAAGAAAGAAGAAGGCGGCCGTCACACGCCGTTCCACAACAAATATCGTCCGCAATTCTATATCCGTACGTTGGACGTGACGGGTGAAATCAATCTGCCGGAAGGCGTAGAAATGGTGATGCCGGGTGATAACGTCACGATCGAAGTAGAATTGATCTACCCGGTTGCATGTAACGTAGGACTCCGTTTCGCCATTCGTGAGGGTGGCCGCACGGTCGGTGCCGGTCAGATCACGGAACTGGAAAACTAAGATAAAGACATCTGAAGTGCTGGATTTGAACGTTTGACGTTCTGGCAGGCATGGAGGTGTGTGTATTTATTTAAAGGTGAAACAATCGATTTTTAGGTAGCTGGTTCCGAAGAGCCGGCTACTATTCACGGAAGTAGCTCAGTTGGTAGAGTACCGGTCTCCAAAACCGGCTGTCGGGAGTTCGAGCCTCTCCTTCCGTGCTATAAATAACAAATGATGAAACAGATCGTTGCATATTTCAGAGACTCTTATAACGAGCTTGTACATAAAGTTTCCTGGCCTACACGTAAAGAGTTGTCCAGTAGTGCTGTCGTGGTTATGTTTGCTTCCCTTATCATAGCAGTGCTTGTTTTCGTAATCGACTTCGTATTTGAAAGGGTGATTAATTTCATCTATTAGAATATGACTGTTAAGGCTATCGGTAATGTCGGATTCTCAGCATAAGTTCTATGTGCTCCGTGCCATCAGCGGCAAGGAAAATAAGGTACGCGAATATCTGGAGGCCGAGATAAAAAATTCGGATTTGGGGGAATACGTATCCCAAGTGTTGATTCCGACGGAAAAAACTTTCACTATGCGTAACGGGAAAAAGGTGATGAAAGAACGCGCCTACTTGCCTGGGTACGTATTGGTGGAAGCCAACTTGGTCGGAGAAGTGGCCCATCGTCTGCGCCAAATACCGAATGTCATCGGTTTTTTGGGCGGGTTGGAGAATCCGGTGCCTTTGCGTCCGGCAGAAGTCAACCGTGTCTTGGGCACGGTTGACGAGCGGCAGGAGCAAACGGATGAACTGAATGTTCAATACTATGCGGGTGAAAACGTGAAAGTGGTCTTTGGGCCTTTCAACGGTTTCAGTGGAGTGATAGAAGAAGTCAATGCCGAGAAAAAGAAACTGAAAGTGATCGTTAAAATCTTTGGACGGAAAACGCCGCTTGAATTAAGTTATGTACAAGTAGAGAAGGAATAGGATGGTTGTTACGGACGATGCTTCACTTCTCTGTATATTTATTATATAATAACAATGTTGGAAAAATGGCAAAAGAAGTTGCAGGACAAATTAAATTACAGATCAAAGGAGGAGCCGCAAACCCTTCTCCCCCGGTAGGGCCGGCATTAGGCTCGAAAGGAATTAACATCATGGAGTTTTGCAAGCAATACAATGCCAGAACTCAGGATCAGGCCGGTAAGGTATTACCTGTGGTAATCACTTACTATGCTGACAAGACGTTTGATTTTGTCGTAAAAACGCCTCCGGTAGTCGTCCAGTTGATGGAAGCGGCCAAACTGAAAGGCGGCTCGGCGCAACCCAACCGTAAAAAAGTGGCACAAATCACTTGGGATACGGTGAGGGCCATAGCGACGGACAAAATGGTCGACCTGAATTGTTTCACGCTTGACTCAGCCATGAAGATGGTGGCCGGGACGGCTCGGAGCATGGGGATTACAGTCACTGGGACATTCCCGGAAACGAACTAACTAAATGTCACTTGCGATGAGTAAATTAACAAAAAATCAAAAATTGGCTTTGGTAAAACTCGAAAACGGAAAAACGTATACATTGAGAGAAGCCTCGGCACTGGTGAAAGAAATAGCTACCACCAAATTCGACGCTTCGGTTGATGTGGATGTCCGTCTGGGTGTGGATCCCCGTAAAGCCAATCAAATGGTGAGGGGCGTTGTATCGCTTCCCCATGGAACTGGTAAACAGGTGAGGGTTCTTGTATTATGTTCCCCTGATAAAGAGGCCGAAGCCAGCGAGGCGGGTGCCGATTACGTCGGTTTGGATGAATATATTGATAAAATCAAAGGCGGCTGGACCGACGTTGATATCATCATCACCATGCCATCCATTATGGGAAAAATTGGTGCCTTGGGACGTATCTTAGGCCCTCGCGGCCTGATGCCGAACCCCAAGAGCGGAACGGTAACGAATGAAGTAGGTCAGGCCGTGAAGGAAGTGAAACAGGGTAAAATTGATTTTAAAGTCGATAAAGCCGGTATTGTGCACACTTCCGTCGGCAAAGTATCTTTCCAGCCAGACCAGATTTTTGACAATGTGAAGGAATTTGTTTCCACGCTAGTCAAACTCAAGCCATCTGCGGCGAAAGGCACGTATATAAAGAGTGTTTATCTTTCAAGTACGATGAGTCCGGGTATTAAAATTGACCCCAAATCAGTCGAAAACTAATCACTAAAAAGGATTAAACATGAAGAAGGAAGATAAAAGCGTAATCATCGGACAATTATCGGAGCAGTTGCAGAAATATGGCCACTTCTATCTGACGGACATCGAAGCGCTGGACGCCTCGAAAACCGGCGCATTAAGAAGAGCCTGTTTCAAGAAAGACATTAAACTGGTAGTTGTTAAAAATACCCTGTTTAAAAAAGCGCTGGAGAACGCAGGGAGCGATTTCTCGCCGCTGTACGACACCCTGAAAGGCAGTACGGCTGTGATGTTTTCGACCGTGATAAACGCTCCGGCGCGCCTAATCAAGGACTTTACCAAGGGAATCAAAGGTGACGCCAAGCCCCGCCTGAAAGCCGCCTATGTGCAAGAGACTTTCTATGTCGGGGTTGAAAATCTGGATGCTTTGGTGAACTTGAAGAGCAGAGAAGAAATGATAGCCGACGTGGTCAGCTTGCTACAGTCGCCTGTCAGGAATGTGATATCGGCTCTTTCGTCCGGCGGACAGACAATACATGGTATTTTGAAGACTCTTGAGGAGAGATAATTTTTTAAATCAATAGAATAACAAACATTATAAATCATACAAAAATGGCAGATTTGAAAGCTTTTGCAGAACAATTGGTAAGTCTTACCGTAAAAGAAGTGAGTGAATTAACAAAAATCCTGAAGGACGAATATGGCATTGAACCCGCAGCCGCAGCCGTTGCAGTGGCAGCAGGCCCGGCCATTGCCGCACCGGTAGAGGAAGAAAAAACTTCTTTCGATGTCGTATTGAAAGCGATTGGTGCCAATAAATTGGCAATCGTTAAGTTGGTTAAGGAATTGACAGGTCTCGGCTTGAAAGAAGCGAAAGATTTGGTCGACAGCGCTCCGAGTAATATCAAAGAAGGTATCGCGAAAGCGGAGGCAGAGTCTCTGAAGAAAAGTTTGGAAGAAGCTGGAGCTGAAGTTGAGCTTAAATAGTCTCTATGGCCTGTTATGCAGGTGATTGGTTAAGAATCTCCCTTTGCAGGAGATTCTTAGCCTTTTTGTGTCTATTCTCTAATATGAAGTTCAAAATAATTCCTAAACTAAATGTCTTCAACAACTGAAATCCAAAGAATTAATTTTGCTTCGACCAAGAATTTCCTGCCTTATCCGGATTTTCTCGAAGTACAATTGAAGTCATTTCAAGACTTTCTTCAACTTGATACCCCGCCTGAAAAAAGAAAAAAGGAGGGATTGTACAAGGTTTTTGCCGAAAACTTCCCCATCGCGGATACGCGCAATAATTTTGTGCTGGAGTTTTTGGATTACTATATCGACCCTCCGCGGTACACTATTGAGGAGTGTATCGCGCGTGGATTAACGTATAGCGTACCGCTGAAAGCTAAATTGAAACTGTACTGTACAGACCCTGACCATGAAGACTTCGACACCGTGATTCAGGATGTCTATTTAGGGCCCATCCCCTACATGACGGAAAGAGGTACCTTTGTGATTAATGGCGCCGAACGGGTTGTTGTTTCCCAGTTGCACCGTTCGCCGGGCGTGTTTTTCGGTCAGAGTACCCATGCAAATGGGACTAAACTCTATTCCGCGCGGATTATACCGTTCAAAGGCTCGTGGATTGAGTTTGCGACGGATATCAACAACGTGATGTATGCGTATATCGATCGCAAGAAAAAACTTCCGGTGACCACTCTTTTGCGTGCCATCGGCTTCGAAAGCGACAAGGATATTCTTGAAATTTTTAACTTGGCGGAAGAAATCAAAGTCACGAAGGCGAATATGAAGAGATATGTCGGACGCAGGCTGGCTGCCCGTGTGTTGAAAACCTGGGTGGAAGACTTTGTGGACGAGGATACGGGTGAGGTCGTTTCCATCGAACGGAATGATGTCGTGATTGACCGCGAATCCACGCTGGATACCGAAAATATCGACGCCATTCTCGATTCCGGCACCCAGTACATCCTCCTGCATCGCGAAGACCAGAACATGTCCGATTATGCGATTATTTACAATACGCTACAGAAAGATCCGAGTAACTCGGAGAAAGAAGCCATATTGTACATCTATCGGCAGTTGAGGAATGCCGAACCGGCGGACGAGGCTAGTGCACGCGAGGTGATTACGAACTTGTTTTTCTCGGAAAAACGGTATGACCTCGGCGACGTCGGGCGCTTCCGCATCAACCGGAAACTGAACCTGACCATCAGCGAAGACATCAAAGTCTTGACGAAGGAAGACATCATCGAGATTATCAAATATCTGATTGAATTGATTAACTCCAAAGCCGTGGTGGACGACATTGACCACTTGAGCAACCGCCGCGTGCGGACAGTGGGCGAGCAACTTTACAACCAGTTTGGCATTGGGCTGGCGCGGATGTCGCGTACCGTTCGCGAGCGAATGAATGTGCGCGATAACGAAGTCTTTACCCCGATTGACCTGATTAATGCCAAAACTATTTCGTCGGTAGTCAATTCCTTCTTCGGAACGAATGCCCTGTCGCAGTTCATGGACCAGACCAATCCGCTGGCGGAAATCACACACAAGCGCCGTCTGTCGGCCTTGGGGCCGGGCGGTTTGTCGCGCGAACGTGCCGGATTTGAGGTGCGTGATGTACATTATACGCATTACGGACGCCTTTGTCCGATTGAAACACCGGAAGGTCCGAACATCGGGTTGATTTCGTCGTTGTGCGTGTATGCCAAGATCAACGATTTGGGATTTATTGCGACGCCTTACCGTAAGGTGGAAAACGGACGTGTCCTTTTCACGGGGGAGGCATTGTCCTACTATACGGCGGAAGAAGAGGAAGACAAAATTGTCGCTCAAGGCAATGCGCCCTTGGACAACAATGGGAGATTTATCCGCGACAAGGTGAAATCGCGCTATGAAGCCGATTTCCCGGTGGTAGACCCCAGCCAGGTGAACCTGATGGACGTCTCGCCGACGCAGATTGCTTCCATCGCCGCTTCGCTGATTCCGTTCCTCGAACATGATGACGCGAACCGCGCCCTGATGGGCTCGAATATGATGCGTCAGGCCGTGCCGCTGATCCGCACGGATGCGCCTATTGTCGGGACCGGTATCGAAGGACAGGTGGCGCGCGATTCGCGTACGCAAATCATTGCTGAAGGCGATGGCGAAATTGTGTATGTGGATGCCACTTGTATCAAAATTAAATATGACCGTACGGAAGATGAGGAATTTGTCAGTTTCGAGGACTCTCTGAAAACATATCAAATCCCCAAATGGCGCAAGACCAACCAAAGTACGACGGTGGACTTGCAGCCGGTCTGCCGGGCTGGACAGCGGGTAAACGTCGGCGACATCCTGACAGAAGGATATTCTATCCAAAACGGTGAACTTGCGCTGGGACGGAACGTGAAAGTGGCTTACATGCCCTGGAAGGGGTACAATTATGAGGATGCGATTGTCTTGAACGAACGAATGGTTCGCGAAGACTTCTTTACTTCGGTACACGTGGATGAATATATTCTGGAAGTGCGTGAAACCAAGCGTGGTATGGAAGAATTGACATCCGATATCCCGAACGTCAGCGAAGAGGCTATCCGGAATTTGGATGAGCGAGGCATTATTCGTGTCGGCGCCCATGTCGAACCGGGCGACATTCTGATTGGAAAGATTACGCCGAAGGGAGAATCCGACCCGTCTCCGGAGGAAAAACTGTTGCGTGCTATCTTCGGAGACAAAGCCGGGGATGTAAAGGACGCATCTTTAAAAGCCACACCTTCGTTGCATGGCGTGGTGATTGATACAAGTCTCTTTTTCAAGAATGTCAAGAAAAAGACGACTCGTTTGATGGACAAAGCCGTGTTGCCGAGGCTGGATGAGGAGTACGAAAAGAAAATCACCGGGTTGAAAAGTACCCTGATTGAAAAGTTGCTCCTCCTGACCAGTGGAAAGACCTCGCAGGGAGTGAAAGATTACCTGAATACGGATGTGATTCCCCGAGGATCCAAATTCACGCGGAAGGCGCTGGAGGAGATGGACTATAATGTTGTGCAAATCAGCAAGTGGACCACGGATGCGCATAAGAATGAACTGATTAAGAAATTGATTGGTAATTATCTGAAGAGATATAAGGAACTGGATGCGGAACTGCGTCGGAAAAAGTTCGACCTGACGATAGGGGATGAACTGCCGACAGGCATCGTGCAGATAGCCAAAGTCTATATTGCCAAGAAACGCAAGATTCAGGTGGGGGACAAAATGGCCGGACGCCACGGAAACAAAGGCATTGTTTCGAAGATTGTGCGTCAGGAAGACATGCCGTTCCTTGCAGACGGAACACCGGTAGATATCTGCCTGAATCCGTTGGGGGTGCCTTCGCGCATGAATCTCGGACAAATCTTCGAAGCCGTATTAGGATGGGCAGGACAGAAGTTGAATGTGAAATTTGCGTCGCCCATTTTCGATGGCGCTTCGATTGACGATTTGAACGAATGGACGGACAAAGCCAAACTGCCGCGCTATGGCAAGACCTACCTCTACGACGGCGGAACGGGCGAACGGTTTGACCAGGCGGCGACCGTCGGCGTGACTTACTTCCTGAAACTCGGACACATGGTCGAAGACAAGATGCACGCGCGTTCCATTGGCCCCTACTCGCTGATTACGCAGCAGCCGTTGGGAGGTAAAGCCCAGTTTGGCGGACAGCGCTTCGGAGAGATGGAAGTCTGGGCTTTGGAAGCTTTCGGCGCGGCACACGTCCTGCAGGAAATCCTGACCATCAAGTCGGACGACGTGGTCGGGCGTTCTAAAGCCTACGAAGCAATCGTCAAGGGCGAAACCATGATGCAACCTGGTATTCCGGAATCGCTGAATGTATTGCTGCATGAACTGCAGGGTCTCTGTCTGAGCCTCACGTTAGAATAAACGAACGCTTTATAAACCAAGTGGTGCGGAACAAACAGGATATAACGGTTTCTGCGGACAGAACAAGTATAACCGTATGCAAGTCAGCAACTAAAGTTGCACCGGCGTTGGTGTACCACATGCACTAACGTAGTGCGCCATACGCGCTAGCGCTGGTATTGTGCGAACACCGTTCGCCTTGTCCTTTAAACCGTTATATGTCACAAATCTTTCATTACTAAACAGAACAAGATGGCTTTTAGAAAAGAAAACAAGGTAAAGAGTAACTTCACCAAGATAAGTATCGGACTGGCCTCTCCCGAAGAGATTCTGGAAAATTCGAGCGGTGAGGTGTTGAAGCCGGAAACGATTAACTATCGTACGTACAAACCGGAACGCGACGGTTTGTTTTGCGAGCGTATCTTCGGGCCGGTGAAAAACTACGAGTGTTATTGCGGGAAATACAAGCGCATTCGCTACAAGGGCATTGTCTGTGACCGTTGCGGCGTGGAGGTGACCGAAAAGAAAGTGCGCCGCGAACGCATGGGACACATTCATCTGGTCGTTCCCGTGGCGCATATATGGTATTTCCGTTCGCTGCCCAACAAAATCGGATACCTGCTGGGGCTGCCGACCAAAAAGTTAGATGCGATTATCTACTACGAGCGCTACGTCGTGATTCAGCCGGGATGCGTCAGTACGCAGGTTGAACTGGATTTACTCTCGGAAGAGGAATATCTGCTGATTATGGACGGCTTACCGAAAGACAACCAGTTGCTCGAAGATACCGATCCCAACAAGTTCATCGCCAAAATCGGCGCGGAAGCGGTGTATGATTTGCTGGCGCGGCTGGATTTGGATTCGCTGTCCTACAACTTGCGCCACCACGCCATGACCGATACCTCCCAGCAACGCAAGAACGAGGCGCTGAAACGCCTGCAGGTGGTTGAGTCGTTCCGTGCCTCCAAGGGGAGGAACAAACCCGAATGGATGATTATCAAGGTCGTGCCGGTGATTCCGCCGGAATTGCGTCCGTTGGTGCCGCTGGACGGAGGACGTTTTGCGACCTCCGACTTGAATGATTTGTACCGCCGCGTCATCATTCGCAACAACCGCCTCAAACGGCTGATTGACATCAAGGCGCCGGAGGTGATCCTGCGCAATGAGAAGCGCATGTTGCAGGAAGCCGTTGACTCGCTGTTCGATAATTCCCGCAAATCAAGTGCCGTCAAGACCGATGCCAACCGCCTGCTGAAATCCCTGTCCGATAGTTTGAAGGGGAAACAGGGACGTTTCCGTCAGAATCTGCTGGGCAAGCGGGTGGACTACTCTGCACGTTCGGTGATTGTGGTCGGCCCGGAACTGAAAATGCACGAGTGCGGTTTGCCCAAAGACATGGCGGCCGAGCTTTATAAGCCTTTTGTTATCCGTAAACTGATTGAACGCGGGATTGTGAAGACCGTCAAATCGGCAAAGAAAATCGTGGACCGTAAGGAGCCGGTCGTATGGGATATCCTGGAATACGTGATGAAAGGGCATCCGGTGTTGCTGAACCGCGCACCGACGCTGCACCGTCTCGGCATACAGGCCTTTCAGCCGAAATTGATAGAAGGAAAGGCCATTCAATTGCATCCGCTGGCCTGTACGGCATTCAATGCCGACTTCGACGGCGACCAAATGGCCGTCCATTTGCCGTTAGGCAACGAAGCCATCCTGGAGGCGCAAATGCTGATGCTCGCCTCCCACAACATTTTAAATCCCGCTAACGGTGCGCCGATTACGGTGCCTTCGCAGGACATGGTGTTGGGATTGTATTATATCACCAAACTCCGTTCCAATGTCCGGGGTGAAGGATTGATTTTCTATGCCCCGGAAGAAGCAAACATTGCCTACTACGAACGAAAAGTAGATATTCATGCGCCGATCAAGGTATATGTCAATGATGTGGACGGCAATGGCACCCGTGAACTGCTGGATACCTCCGTAGGCCGTTTGATGGTCAATGAATATGTCCCCAGAGGTGTCGGATTCATCAATAAAGTATGGGATAAGAAGGCGTTGCGCGACATCATCGGCGATGTCATTAAAAAGTGCGGCGTTGCGCGGACAGCCCAGTTCTTGGACGACATCAAAAACCTGGGCTATCAAATGGCTTTCAAGGGCGGTTTGTCCTTTAACCTGTCCGACGTGCTGATTCCGCCTGAAAAAGATGCACTTGTAAAGGAAGGCTATGATGAGGTGGAGCAGATTACGGCCAACTACAGCATGGGCTTCATCACCTATAACGAACGATATAACCAGATTATCGACGCATGGACGCATGTCAACAGCCGGTTGTCCAAAACGCTGATAGACCAGTTAACCGCCGATAACGACGGTTTCAACTCGGTCTTCATGATGATGGATTCCGGCGCGCGCGGTTCGAAGGAACAGATTCGCCAACTCTCCGGCATGCGCGGCCTGATGGCCAAACCCCAGAAGAGCGGCGCCGAAGGCGGGCAAATCATTGAGAATCCGATTCTGTCCAACTTCAAGGAAGGATTGTCGGTGCTGGAGTACTTCATCTCCACGCACGGCGCCCGTAAAGGTTTGGCGGATACGGCGCTGAAAACGGCTGACGCCGGATACCTGACGCGTCGTTTGGTTGACGTATCGCACGATGTGATTGTCAACGAAGAAGACTGTGGTACCCTGCGCGGACTGGTTTGCACCGAATTGAAAAACAATCAGGAAGTCATCGCCTCGCTGTACGAACGCATACTCGGGCGTGTTTCCGTTCACGACATCATCCATCCGATTACGGGTGAGACACTTGTACTGTCCGGGGATGAAATTCGCGAAGACGCGGCGCGGAAGATACAGGAATCGCCGATAGAAAGTGTGGAAATCCGTTCGGTGCTGACGTGCGAGTCCAAGAAAGGCGTTTGCGCCAAATGCTACGGACGTAACCTGGCCACCAACCAAATGGTACAGAAAGGCGAAGTGGTCGGCGTGACGGCGGCGCAGTCCATCGGCGAGCCGGGAACGCAGTTGACCTTGCGGACGTTTCACGTGGGAGGTATCGCGTCGAACATTGCGACGGAAAGCGGCCTGGTATCCAAATTCGACGGCGTAATCGAAATAGACGAATTGCGTACGGTCGAATCGGAACTGGATAAATGCCTGGTCGTGGTCAGCCGTTTGGCCGAGTTGCGCATCCTGGACCCCAATACGAAGATTGTATTGCATACGCACAATATTCCATACGGCTCGAAACTGTATTTCACCAGCGGACAGGAAGTGAAAAAGGGCGATACGGTCATTGAATGGGACCCGTTCAATGCGGTGATTGTCTCGGAAATGTCCGGCAAACTCTCGTTCGAGAATATGATCGAAAACGTCACCTACAAAATGGAAAGCGACGAAACAACCGGTTTGAAGGAAAAGATCATCATTGAATCGAAAGACAAGACCAAAGTGCCGGCAGCACATATCCTGGATGCCAAAAAGAACATCCTGAAAACCTATTTGTTGCCGCTGGGTGCGCATGTGGTGAAAGAGCAGAACGAATCCATCGTGACGGGCGAAGTGCTGGTGAAAATCCCGCGTGCCGTGGGTAAGACAGGCGACATCACCGGCGGTTTGCCGCGTGTCACCGAATTATTCGAAGCGCGTAACCCGTCGAACCCGGCCGTTGTATCCGAAATTGACGGCGAGGTAGGCTTCGGCAAAATCAAACGCGGAAACCGTGAAGTCACCGTAACGTCCAAGCTGGGCGAGGTAAAGAAATACATGGTGCCGCTGTCCAAGCAGTTGCTGGTGCAGGAGAATGACTACGTACGCGCCGGAATGCCGCTGTCCGACGGAGCGATTACGCCGGCTGACATCCTGGCCATCAAAGGCCCGACCTCCGTGCAGGAATACATCGTCAATGAAGTGCAGGACGTTTACCGGCTGCAGGGCGTAAAAATCAACGACAAGCATTTCGAAGTCATTGTGCGCCAAATGATGCGCAAGATCGAAATCGTTGACCCGGGCGATACCCGTTTTCTGGAACAGCAGGTGGTGGACAAACTGGAAGCGATGGAAGAAAATGACCGTGTCTGGGGTAAGAAAGTCGTCACCAATGCCGGCGACTCGCAAACGCTGAAGGCCGGGCAGATCGTGACGGTGCGCAAGCTCAGGGACGAGAACAGCATGCTCAAGCGTCGCGATAAAAAAGCGGTGGAAGTGCGTGATGCCTTCCCCGCCACGACGAATCAGATTCTGCAGGGAATCACACGTACGGCCCTGCAAACGACAAGTTTCATGTCGGCCGCATCCTTCCAGGAAACGACCAAGGTGCTGAACGAAGCCGCCATTAGTGGAAAGACCGATCGTCTGGAAGGTTTGAAGGAAAACGTGATTTGCGGACACTTGATACCGGCCGGCACCGGACAACGCGAGTTCGACCGCTTGACCGTCGGCCTGAAGGAAGATTTTGAGCGGGTTAGCGGTAAAGGCGCCAACTTGGCTGATTTAAAGAAATAGAAGAAATGCCCGATATACGGGTTTGTTGAAGGCTGGAAAATCCCGCAGGTATAGCGCTTGCGGGATTTTTGTTGATGTCTTGTCCTGAAATAGCTATACAGACAAAAAGGAGAAAAAGTATGACAAAAAGAGAAAGGACTTACAATCGGTACAGTATTTGTTTTAAGGAAAAAGTAGTACAGGAAGTTTCATCC
>JAISOP010000075.1 GCA_031275525.1 Tannerella sp. | reverse complement strand
GAGAGGGGGAGAGTTGTATCGGTTTACGACGCTTGTTACACTGTTTCATTCTCAATTCTCAATTCTCAATTCTCAATTCATTGGGTCGTGCGTGCTCGTAGGGGCGTATCGCATACGCCCTCATTGGTATCATACCCTCCTTGTCCAATAAGAGGCTTTGGAGACAGTCCCCAGAGTGACGTCGATTTACAACGCTTGTTACAATGCTCCATTCTCCATTCCTGTTCTCCGTATGGCGGGAAAATGCCTACCTTTGAGGCTTGTAAATAAAGCGAAAGAAAGCGATGAGTATATCGGAAGATTTGTTATTGAGAAGGAAACGCGTACAGGCAGCCCTCCAACAGATGGATGCGGACGGATGTTTGCTGACGATGGGTGTAAACCTCTATTACCTGGCCGGCCGGGTGTTTGGGGGTTATCTTTACTTACCGGCCGAAGGCGAGCCGGTTTTTTTTGTGAAACGGCCGAACGATTTCAGCGGCGGCCAAGTGTTGTTTATCCGGAAACCGGAACAGATGAGCGACTGTTTTGCGTCGCTGGGCAGGCCGCTACCCCGGAAACTGCTGCTCGAAACGGACGAAATCTCCTATAATGAATGCCTCCGCCTGCAGGCGGCATTCGGTTCGCCGGCGACGGGCAATGCGACGGCGCTGATGCGGCAGGTGCGCATGATCAAGACGCCTTGGGAAATCGAACAGTTCCGCCTCTCCGCGCACCAACATGCCAAGACCTATTCCCAGGTAGCCTCCTGCTTCCGTCCGGGCATGACGGACCTCGAGTTGCAGGCCGCCATTGAATACCGGATGCGGCTGAACGGCTCGTTCGGCCTCTTCCATGCCTTCGGGCCGAATATGAACATTTTTATGGGAAGCATCCTGGCCGGTTCCAACGCCGAAACGCCTTCGCCCTACGACTTTGCGCTGGGCGGCGGCGGCCAGACGCCCCTCTGTCCGATTGGCGCTAACGGCACCGTGTTGAAGGAAGGAATGGCCGTGATGGTGGACATGGTGGGTAACTATACGGCTTACCTGACGGACATGACGCGCGTCTTTGCGGTGGGTAAGCTGCCCGGAACGGCCTGCCGGGCGCACCGGACGTCGCAGGCCATTCAGGAGAAAATCGTGCAGGCCGCACGACCGGGCGTCTCCTGTGCCTCCCTGTACGGGATAGCGATGGCCGAAGCCGAACGGGAGGGACTGACGGACTGTTTCATGGGAACCGGCCAGCAGGCCAAATTCGTTGGACACGGCATCGGCATCGAAATCAACGAACCACCCGTGTTTACGCCCCGCTCAAAAGAAGAACTGCAACCGAACATGATGTTTGCGCTGGAACCGAAATTCGTCATTCCCGGCGTGGGAGCCGTCGGCATCGAAAACAGCTTCCTGGTTACGGAAACCGGCCTGGAAAAAATCACCCTGTTTGAAGAAGACATTATTCCCCTGGACTGATATGCCGGCAGGTTTCATCAAACGGTATCTGTTGCCGCTTCCGGCCTCCCTGGCAGGCTTGGAAAGACTCATCCGCCTGGCGGACGAACCGCTCGTTCACGTCTTTTATCACACCGTTTCCGACGATTACCTTCCGCATGTTTCGCCCCTGTACAGGCCCAAAAACATCCGGGAATTTAAGGCAGACATGGATTTCCTGCTGAAGCATTTCCGGCCGGTCAGCCTAAACGACGTCCTGCGGCATGTGCAAAAGGAAAAAATCCTTTCCGCGCCCTCCTTTCATCTTTCCTTCGACGATGGGTTGAAGGAAATTTACGAGGTCGTTTTTCCGGTTTTATGGCAAAAGGGAATCCCGGCCACCCTGTTTGTGAACAGCGATTTTGTCGATAACAAGGATTTATTTTTCAGATACAAGGCAGCCGTCCTGACGGACCGAATGACGCAGCGTCCCGTTTCACCCCCGTTGACGGACTCCATACGGAAACGGTTGATGGCATCGGGAATCAAAAAAGCGTCCGTTCAATCCATGCTTTTGCATGTAAATTACGGCAATTGCACCGTCCTGGACGAAATTGCCGCTGCCTTAGACCTTGATTTCAGCGCCTTTTTGCGGGAAAAGAGGCCCTGTTTGACTTCGGGGGAATTGAAAACCATGCAACAGTCCGGCTTTTCCATCGGCGGACACAGTATCAATCATCCCAACTATTTCCTTCTCCCGGAAGAGGAGCAAGTCAGACAGACACTGGCATCCTGTTCTTTCGTCCAAAAGCATTTCCCCGAACCGCATACCTGTTTTGCCTTTCCTTTTTCCGACGAAGGCGTAAAACCTTCCTTTTTCAAAAGCATCTATGGAGCCGTCGATTTAACCTTCGCCGCGTCAGGTATAAATACCGCCTTCCAAGGCAGGCATCGAGGAAGAATAGACATGGAAACGTACGGGAAAAATGCCAAGCAGTGCATCTACAGGGCGTATATGACCAACGTACTGAAAAAATACAGGTTCCATTCCCCCCTCTCCGCCTCCGATTCGACGGGCGCGTTTTAACCGGCTTTTCTTCAACTGCTATATGCGTGATTCAAAATAAATCCATACTTTTGCGTGGAAAAAATAAGGAAAATATATAAAATGAACCAAGCGCAATGACGGAGAAACGAATAAAAAAAGCATTAATATCTGTTTATCACAAGGAAGGACTGGAGGAGATACTCAAAAAACTTCATCAAGAAGGCGTCAGCCTGATTTCTACGGGAGGGACGCAGGCGTTCATCGAATCGCTGGGGATTCCCTGCGAGGCGGTGGAAGCGTTGACCGGCTATCCTTCCATCCTGGGCGGACGGGTGAAGACCCTGCATCCGAAAGTCTTCGGCAGTATTTTGACGCGCCGCGGGAACGAAAGCGACCAACGGGAAATTGAACAGTATCATATCCCGGAAGTAGATTTGGTGATCGTCGATCTCTATCCGTTCGCGGAAACCGTGGCCGCAGGTGCGGACGAAGCCGCCGTGATTGAAAAAATAGACATCGGGGGCATTTCCCTGATCCGCGCGGCGGCGAAGAACTTCAGGGACGTGGTGATTGTGGCTTCCAGGGTACAGTATGCCACGCTGATGCTGATGCTGGAGGAAAAAGGCGCGACGACCGGCCTGGAGGAAAGACGCTGGTTTGCTAAAGAAGCGTTTGCCGTCTCTTCGGCCTATGACACGGCTATTTTCAATTATTTTGACCGGGGTGAAGACAGCGCCTTCCGGGTGGCCGTCAACGAACCCAAACTCCTGCGCTACGGCGAAAACCCGCATCAAAAAGGAATCTTCTTCGGGAAATTCGATGACATGTTCGACCAGTTGCACGGCAAGGAAATCTCCTACAACAACCTGCTCGATATTGACGCGGCGCTCTCGCTGATCGACGAATTCGACGAACCGACGTTTGCCGTCCTGAAACATAACAATGCCTGCGGCCTTGCTTCCCGCCCCGCCCTGTTGGAGGCGTGGAAAGATGCCTTAGCCGGCGACCCGGTTTCCGCCTTTGGCGGTATCCTGGTAACCAATGAAGTGATTGACCGGCAGGTGGCCGAAGAAATCCACAAAATCTTCTTCGAGGTCATCATTGCCCCCGACTACCTGACCGACGCGCTGGAGGCGCTGGAACAAAAGAAAAACCGGATCATCCTGTTGCGCAAGCAGGGCGGGCTGCAAAAACGGCAATACCGTTCGCTGCTCAACGGCGTACTGCTGCAAGACCGGGATATGAGTCGCCGGACGGACGGCAGCCCGGAACCCATGACGCAAAAGCGACCGGACGAACGGGAAATGGAAGACTTGCTGTTTGCCGACAAAATCGTAAAGCACAGCAAATCCAATGCCATTACGCTGGTAAAGAACAAACAACTCTGCGCGAGCGGCATCGGGCAGACCTCCCGGGTGGATGCCCTGAAGCAGGCCATCGAAAAGGCCCATTCGTTTCATTTCGACCTCCGGGGCGCCGTAATGGCCTCGGACGCCTTTTTCCCCTTTGCCGACTGTGTGGAAATCGCCGCCGAGGCAGGCATTACGGCCATCCTCCAACCGGGCGGGTCGGTGAACGACCGGCTTTCGGTGGAATATTGCGACGCACACGGAATCAGCATGGTGAAAACCGGCGTCCGCCACTTTAAACATTAATGGAACATCAAGACAAATAAATATATGGGATTCTTTTCTTTTACACAAGAAATTGCCATTGACCTGGGTACGGCCAACACCATTATCGTGAATGAGGGCAAAATCGCAGTCGATGAGCCGTCGGTAGTTGCTTTGGACGAACGGACGGAGAAAGTCCTGGCCATCGGGGAACAGGCCCGCCTGATGGACGGGAAAACGCCGAAGGAAATCCGGGTTGTGCGGCCGCTACGCGACGGTGTGATTGCAGACTTCTACGCGGCAGAGCAAATGATCCGGGGCATGATCAAGTTGATTAACTTCAAGAACCACTGGTTCTCGCCGCCGCTACGCATCGTGATTTGCATCCCCTCGGGCAGTACGGAAGTCGAAATACGCGCCGTGCGCGATTCGGCCGAACATGCCGGCGGACGGGATGTGTACATGATCTACGAACCTATGGCGGCAGCCATCGGTATCGGCGTGGACGTGGAAGCGCCGGAGGGTAACATGATTGTTGACATCGGCGGCGGAACTACGGAAATCGCGGTGATCTCGCTCGGGGGCATCGTTTCCAACCGTTCCATCCGCATTGCCGGCGACGAACTGACGGAAGACATCATGGAGTACATGCGCCGTCAGCACAACATGAAGGTGGGCGAACGGACGGCCGAGTCGATCAAAATCAATGTGGGTTCCGTGCTTACTTCGCTCGAAAACCCGCCCGATGACTTTGTCGTCCACGGACCCAACCAGATGACGGCGCTCCCGATGGAAGTCCCCATTTCGTACCAGGAAATTGCGCACTGCTTAGACAAGTCGATCTCCAAAATGGAAGCGGCCATCCTGAGCGCACTGGAGCAAACGCCACCCGAATTGTATGCCGATATCGTGCGCAACGGGATTTACCTGACCGGCGGAGGCGCCTTGATGCGGGGACTGGATAAGCGCTTTAGCGACAAAATCAATATCCCCTTCCACGTGGCGGATGACCCGCTGCACGCCGTGGCCAAAGGAACAGGCATCGCCCTGAAAAATATCGACCGGTACAAGTTCCTGATCAAATAACTCATGTTACGCAGTTGCCCCGGCTTCCGCAGGGACGACACTTGTTGAAAAGAGGAGCGTTGCGGGAGAGGGGGGAGGAGCGGCTGGCGCACAAACTTTGCTTCCCGAACCCCAATACCGGTTCCTTATCTTTTGTCTTATTCCAAAATAGGTTGACAGATATTGGTTATTAATTTTTTATCTGTCTGCAAGAAAAGCAGTAAACCCAAGATAGGTTTACAGATGTTTCGTCAAAGGTACTTTTTTCTGAGTTATACTTCCCGGTTTCCATCTTTTTTTGAGTTTTCCCACTTTGGCATGTGCCTGTTCCGGAGTTAAGATGTCACAACTCAAATGAGGTCTAAGCGTGTTGTACGTTTTTATTATCCGGCAAATACGATCGTTTGCCTGTTCAAAATCATCATATTGTTCATGGTCTAACCATTCGGATTTGAGAATGCCGTTCACACGTTCGGCCCATGCATTTTCATAAGGGTCTCCATTTTCAGTCATGCTTATTCGTATATTATTGTTTGTCAATATTCTTACATACTCCTTACAGCAGTATTGCACTCCTCTGTCGGAATGATGTTCCTGCACCTCGAAAAAAACGGGAAGGTGAAAATATTAAAAGCCATCAAACAGCGGGGACAATAAGCATCACCTGCTCGACAACTCTCAAAACGAAGCAATCCGGCGCATGGAAGACTCCTCGCCGGGTTGCTTCGCCGTTTTGCGTCCCACCTTTTACCCGGAGCCATTCCGCAATAATATAGGGCGGTATGAAATAAATCCATACTTTTGCATGGAAATAATGGGGAAAATGTATATTATCTTATGCGGAAACTGCTTGAATTCCTTTACGAGAAAAGGCACTGGTTTGTATTTATAATTTGTGAGGTCCTTGCTTTCACGCTTTTATATCGCTATAATGCTTATCAGCGGAATATATTCCTGGGTTCGGCCCATACGGCTTTCGGGTATATCTCTTCGGTGTCGGGGACGGTGATGTCTTACTTGGGGCTGCGGGAGGAAAACCGCTTGTTGTTTGAACGCAACGGCTTGCTGGAACTGGAAATCCTGGACCTGGAACGGCAACTGGAGGCGCTGGAGGCTGACCGGCTTTCGTATGAGGGGGTGATGCCTGACGAAACTGCCGAGCGCTATCCTTTCATCACGGCAAGGGTGATTAATAACAGCGTGATACGCCTGTCGAATTACCTTACCCTCGACAAGGGTGCGCGGGATGGTATCCGTCCGGACATGGGCGTGGTGTCCACGCGGGGTGTGGTGGGGATTGTATCCGCGGTGGAGGAGCATTTTTCGGTCGTGATTCCGCTGCTGAACCCGAAATCCAAACTTAGCTGCAAACTTAAAAGCGGGGATTATTACGGCTCGCTCTCGTGGGATGGCCGGGATGCGCAGTATGCTTACCTGGAAGAGTTGCCCAACCATGTGGAGTTCCGGAAGGGCGATACCATCGTCACCAGCGGCTTTTCGGCCATCTTCCCGCCGGGCATACGGGTGGGAACGGTGGTGGAGATGGATAATAGCCGCGCGCATAATTTTTATTCCCTGAGAGTGAAACTGGCTACGGATTTCCAGCGCCTGAAAAGCGTACGGGTGATAGGGAATGATTTCCGGCAGGAACAGCTGGCGGTAGAACGGGAGGCGCGTAAGAATGATTAAGCCGGTAGTGGTAACCGTTTTCCGGTTGGTGGTTTTTGTCCTGTTGCAGGTTTGGGTGCTGGACAATATCCATTTGTTTGGGGTCGTGGAACCGTTCCTCTATATTTATGTCATCCTGAAACT